>NZ_JSWH01000232.1:0-1434 GCF_000803325.1 Chrysanthemum yellows phytoplasma | reverse complement strand
ATTTATATCAAAAATTATAATAATAAAAATATTTTAAACATTATTTTTTAAAAAGTTGTTCTCTTTTGACATATACATAAATCAAAGAAACAACAATAGTGGTTACTAAAACACCCATAACAATTTTGGGGGTAAGTTTTGTTTGTGGTTCTTTTTCTGGGGATTGAGTATTTGCTGGCACTACTGATTCGTTATTTTCTTCAGTTGTTTCATCTTTTTTATCTACTTCAGTTGTTTCATCTTCTTCTTTTGTTATTTCAGATTGTCGAACTTCATCACCTACAATAGTTGTTTTAGTTGTTTTTTTAGTTATTAAATTATTAACTGTTATTAAAGTTACAGTTGGGTTTCCTTCTTCTATGGTTTCTTCTATTGTTGTAGTTGCTGATTTTGGTATGAAGAACCAACTTTTTTTATAATCAATTGGTTTTTGTTCATCTTCATTTTCGCTGTCTCTTAAATAATGTGTTTCAGATATTTTTATATTATTTTCATCATATTCGGCATCATAAGTTTCATCATTTTCCCAATCTACTTTTTTATCATCTTCTATTGTATAACGTATTTGTTTTTTTATATTGTTATTTTCATCTTGTTCCAAAACTTCTTTTTTAGAATCATCTACAAATGTAATTACCACATTATCATCCTTATTACCAAAAGAATACAAAGGTACAAAGCCACCATCATCTTCAGAATTCACATCCATAGAAGCATCGCCATCTGCAATATCCACATTCATAGAACTATCATCATCTTCGGAACTTGAACTATAACTGGTTGTCTTTTCGCTTCCATCTGAATTAAAAAATGTTTGTTTTGTCATTTCATTATCTTGATATTCTTTATTCCAAGTTTCTTTATGTTCCCAATAAATATCATCTTCTGAGGTTTTAAAATGTCTTTGTTCTAATGTATGTCCACTATTATCATCTAAAGTTCTATTCCAAGTATTAGGGCTTTTCCAATTTATTTCTTTATTGTCATTGAGATAACTTCTTTTATTTAATTTATAAGGTCTATTATTAATAATTTTTTAATTCTATATCATAAGTTTTATCGTGATTCCAATTAACTATTTTTTTATATTCTTTGCTATTTGATGTGTAATGCCTTTCAGTTAATATATATTCTTCAGCTTGAACTTCTTCTGCAAATTTGCCATCATAATACGTTTTATCCCAAGTTTTATCGTGATCCCAATTAACTTGTTTGTTATCTTCGTCGCTGCCTTCTTTAAAATATCTTTTTGAAATTTGTTTATTATTAGAATCATAAACTTTATCCCAAGTATTAGGATTTTCCCAGTCTAATTGTTTTTCTTCGCCTTCATTATGAGGTTTATATGCTCTACTGGATGAAGTGTATGTTTGTGTTTCCTTATTAGTTGTTGCAAAAACATAAGTAATATTTAATATAAAAAATAATAAAGAA
>NZ_JSWH01000231.1:0-1299 GCF_000803325.1 Chrysanthemum yellows phytoplasma | reverse complement strand
AATTAAACATAAAAAAACAAAAAAATAACTTTTGGCACAATATTTTAATTCAAATTTTTTTATTTGGGGGGGCGTAAAATAAAATTAAAGGATGCAAAGTTGTTGAAAAAGGCACAATAATAAAATGTGATAAATACAAATGTTGCACAAAAAATATAATTATACTGTAATATTTTAATGGGGTTATTTTTGAAACCCTTTAATATTTATAGAAAAGTAAAATATTTGTAATATGAAAATCCAAAGCAAAGCAATTATGCGTTTGTTTCCCAAATACTTTACTTTAATTTTATTCATGATTTTATTGGGCATACATTTTTGCAATCAAATTAGTATTTATGCTGGAAAACAACAACAACTAGAAAACATCCAAGAAAAGGAAAATGGAGTAGGGGTTGAAAAAAATGCAAATAACACACAACAAAAACCCCAAATAATAAATAATCTGCCTTTAAAAAATTTAAAGAATCCCAAAAATTTCGAACAATTATTTCCCCTAGAAAAAAGAACAATCAATGATTTTAGTTATTATAAACAAAATAATCAATTAACCAAAGAAGATATTATAATTGCTTTAAATGGCATACTTAAAGAAATAAATAAAGAATCAAACATCCAAATACAAAGCGATGATTTTGAAATAGCAAGCGAACAATTAGAAGAAAAATATGAATCGGAAGAAATGCAATGGCAAGGCAGTTTTCAAATTGAAGATATATTGGGCAATAAAATAGAATTTAATTTTACTAAAAAAACGATAAACTTGGAGGACATTATTACAAATGCCCATTTAGGAACAATACAAATAACACCTAATATTACTGATGAACAAAGAAAGCAATTAATATGTGAAGCTATTTGGCAAAAAAATCCTCAACTTCAAAATAAATTTTTACCTAAAGATTTTCAATTTAGAAAAAACAAAGATGGCAGTAATAATTTTTGTAAAATAGAATACGATTTAGCAAAAGAAGACCAATATCACGAATATGAAAGCGAAATGGAACTAGAAATTAACTATCAACAAGAAACAAATGCAGCTTCAACAACTAAAACTACTACAACAAATTCAATAATTTTTTATACAATTATAATAATTATAACTGGTCTAATAGTTGCTTTTTTACTAATTTTAATTTATAAAATCAAACATCAAAAATAAATAAATTGCTATCTTTACTTATTTAATATCTTTTAAGAAATATCACAATATAAAAGCATAAAGACAATGAAAGCCAAACTTTACAGTTTGGCTTTTTTGTTTATAAAGGGGGAACAAATAATTTTTAAATTACTTAA
>NZ_JSWH01000230.1:0-4910 GCF_000803325.1 Chrysanthemum yellows phytoplasma | reverse complement strand
TTAATCTTTGAAAACTGAAGATGATAATTAACGAATATTTTTAATTATTTTTTAACACCTTAAAATTGACACCAAAAAGCAATTTTTGATGCATCAATTTTGTAACATACGAAGAGTTTGATCCTGGCTCAGGATTAACGCTGGCGGCGTGCCTAATACATGCAAGTCGAACGGAAGTTTAAGCAATTAAACTTTAGTGGCGAACGGGTGAGTAACGCGTAAGCAATCTGCCCCTAAGACGAGGATAACAGTTGGAAACGACTGCTAAGACTGGATAGGAGACAAGAAGGCATCTTCTTGTTTTTAAAAGACCTAGCAATAGGTATGCTTAGGGAGGAGCTTGCGTCACATTAGTTAGTTGGTGGGGTAAAGGCCTAACAAGACTATGATGTGTAGCCGGGCTGAGAGGTTGAACGGCCACATTGGGACTGAGACACGGCCCAAACTCCTACGGGAGGCAGCAGTAGGGAATTTTCGGCAATGGAGGAAACTCTGACCGAGCAACGCCGCGTGAACGATGAAGTATTTCGGTACGTAAAGTTCTTTTATTAGGGAAGAATAAATGATGGAAAAATCATTCTGACGGTACCTAATGAATAAGCCCCGGCTAACTATGTGCCAGCAGCCGCGGTAATACATAGGGGGCAAGCGTTATCCGGAATTATTGGGCGTAAAGGGTGCGTAGGCGGTTAAATAAGTTTATGGTCTAAGTGCAATGCTCAACATTGTGATGCTATAAAAACTGTTTAGCTAGAGTAAGATAGAGGCAAGTGGAATTCCATGTGTAGTGGTAAAATGCGTAAATATATGGAGGAACACCAGTAGCGAAGGCGGCTTGCTGGGTCTTTACTGACGCTGAGGCACGAAAGCGTGGGGAGCAAACAGGATTAGATACCCTGGTAGTCCACGCCGTAAACGATGAGTACTAAACGTTGGGTAAAACCAGTGTTGAAGTTAACACATTAAGTACTCCGCCTGAGTAGTACGTACGCAAGTATGAAACTTAAAGGAATTGACGGGACTCCGCACAAGCGGTGGATCATGTTGTTTAATTCGAAGGTACCCGAAAAACCTCACCAGGTCTTGACATGCTTCTGCAAAGCTGTAGAAACACAGTGGAGGTTATCAGTTGCACAGGTGGTGCATGGTTGTCGTCAGCTCGTGTCGTGAGATGTTGGGTTAAGTCCCGCAACGAGCGCAACCCTTATTGTTAGTTACCAGCACGTAATGGTGGGGACTTTAGCAAGACTGCCAGTGATAAATTGGAGGAAGGTGGGGACGACGTCAAATCATCATGCCCCTTATGACCTGGGCTACAAACGTGATACAATGGCTGTTACAAAGGGTAGCTGAAGCGCAAGTTTTTGGCGAATCTCAAAAAAACAGTCTCAGTTCGGATTGAAGTCTGCAACTCGACTTCATGAAGTTGGAATCGCTAGTAATCGCGAATCAGCATGTCGCGGTGAATACGTTCTCGGGGTTTGTACACACCGCCCGTCAAACCACGAAAGTTGGCAATACCCAAAGCCGGTGGCCTAACTTCGCAAGAAGAGGGAACCGTCTAAGGTAGGGTCGATGATTGGGGTTAAGTCGTAACAAGGTATCCCTACCGGAAGGTGGGGATGGATCACCTCCTTTCTAAGGAAACAATTATCATCTTCAGTTTTGAGAGACTTAAGAAAGTTTTTCATTGTAACTTGCTTGCAAATTGTATTTGCAACATTTTAATCTTTTTAAGATTAAGGGCCTATAGCTCAGTTGGTTAGAGCACACGCCTGATAAGCGTGAGGTCGGTGGTTCAAGTCCATTTAGGCCCACCATAACCACAAATAGGCAAAATCTTAAAAAAGCTCTTTGAAAAGTAGATAAACGAAGGTTAAAAAATCAAAGGAACTAAGGGCGCACAGTGGATGCCTTGGCACTAAGAGCCGATGAAGGACGCAATTAACGGCGAAACGCCACGGGAAGCTGTAAATAAGTGAAGATCCGTGGGTCTCCGAATGGGAAAACCCATTACATTGAAGATGTAATATTCTTCTAATGCGATTTATCTTGTTAGAAGAAAGGAAACGCGGCGAACTGAAATATCTAAGTAACCGCAGGAAAAGAAAGTAATAACGATTCTGGTAGTAGTGACGAGCGAACCCGGAACAGCCTGATACCATTTCTAGTTACAAAATTTTAACGAAGTAGAAGCTTTTGGAAAGAAGCACCAAAGAAGGTGACAGTCCCGTAAACGTAAGTTAAAATCTAGGGTATCAATAAGTACGGCGAGACACGAGAAATCTTGTCGGAAGATGGGAGGACCATCTCCTAAGGCTAAATACTTCTTAGTGACCGATAGTGAACTAGTACCGTGAGGGAAAGGTGAAAAGAACCCCGAAAGGGGAGTGAAATAGATCCTGAAACTGTGTGCCTACAATTAGTCAAAGCACGTTAATGTGTGATGGCTTGCCTTTTGCAGAATGAACCGGCGAGTTATGATATGGAGCAAGGTTAAGTTTTAAGGAACGGAGCCGTAGCGAAAGCGAGTCTTAATAGGGCGTTTAGTTGCATGTCATAGACCCGAAACTGAAGTGAGCTAGCCATGAGCAGGTTGAAGTTTAGGTAAAACTAAATGGAGGACCGAACCAGGACACGTTGAAAAGTGTTTGGATGACTTGTGGCTAGGGGTGAAATTCCAATCGAACTCAGAGATAGCTGGTTCTCCCCGAAATAGCTTTAGGGCTAGCGTTGATTTAGTAATTTGGTGAAGGTAGAGCACTGAATGAGTAAGGGCTTCACCTCGGGGTACCGAACTCAATCAAACTCCGAATGTTACCAAATAAAATCAGCAGTCAGACTGTGGGTGATAAGGTCCATGGTCAAAAGGGAAAGAGCCCAGACCGTCAGCTAAGGTCCCAAAATTGATGTTAAGTGGCAAAGGAAGTGAAGACGTTTAAACAACTAGGAGGTTGGCTTAGAAGCAGCCATCCTTTAAAGAGTGCGTAATAGCTCACTAGTCGAATGACTCTGCGCCGAAAATGTACCGGGGCTAAAACATCATACCGAAGCTACGGATTGAAATAACTTCTTAGTTATTTGAATGGTAGGGGAAGCGTTCTGACATCAGTGAAGCCATAGCGGAAGCAGTGGTGGAGAGGTCAGAAGTGAGAATGCCGGTGTAAGTAACGAAAAGATAGGTGAGAATCCTATCCGTCAAAAACCCAAGGTTTCCAGGGCCAGGTTCGTCCTCCCTGGGTTAGTCGGGTCCTAAGGTGAGGGAGAAATCCGTAATCGATGGCAAGCAGGCTGAGATTCCTGCACTAGTTAATCAACTGACGGAGGGACAAAGCAGGCTAAACACGCCCCTTATTGGATTGGGGTAGAAAAACTAAGTCTGAGAAGACAGGCAAATCCATTTTCTCATTTAAAGACAAGGTTTGAAAGTAAAGTGATTGATGTCATACTTTCAAGAAAAGCTTCTAGGGCTAATTGATTAACTACCCGTACCGCAAACCGACACAGGTGGGTAGGTAGAGTATACTAAGACGCGCGAGCAAACTCTTGTTAAGGAACTCGGCAAAATTACTCCGTAACTTAGGGATAAGGAGAGCTTTTATTAAAACTAAAAGCCGCAGAGAATAGGCCCAAGCGACTGTTTATCAAAAACATAGGTCTCTGCTAAACCGCAAGGTGATGTATAGGGGCTGATGCCTGCCCGGTGCTGGAAGATTAAAAGGAGATGTCAGGCAACGAAGCATTGAATTGAAGTCCCAGTAAACGGCGGCCGTAACTATAACGGTCCTAAGGTAGCGAAATTCCTTGTCGGGTAAGTTCCGACCCGCACGAAAGGCATAACGATTTGGGCGCTGTCTCAACAAGAGCCTCGGTGAAATCAAATTACCGGTGAAAATGCCGGTTACCCGCGACAGGACGAAAAGACCCCATGGAGCTTTACTGCAACTTAATATTGAAATTGGAAATAAGATGTACAGGATAGGTGGGAAACTGTGAGAGAAAAACGCTAGTTTTTCTGGAGTTGTCCTTGGGATACCACCCTTGTTATTTTTAGTTTCTAACCTGCACATTTGTAATGTGAGGGACAGTGTTTGGTGGGCAGTTTGACTGGGGCGGTCGCCTCCTAAAGAGTAACGGAGGCGTTCGAAGGTTCCCTCAAAATGGTTGGAAATCATTTGTAGAGCATAAAGGCACAAGGGAGCTTGACTGCAAGACTTACAAGTCGAGCAGGGACGAAAGTCGGACTTAGTGATCTTACGGTACCGAATGGAAGGGCCGTGACTCAACGGATAAAAGCTACCCTGGGGATAACAGGCTTATCGCTTCCAAGCGTTCACAGCGACGAAGCGGTTTGGCACCTCGATGTCGGCTCATCGCATCCTGGAGCTGGAGAAGGTTCCAAGGGTTGGGCTGTTCGCCCATTAAAGCGGAACGCGAGCTGGGTTCAGAACGTCGTGAGACAGTTCGGTCTCTATCCGTCGTGGGCGTTGGAAATTTGAAAGGAACTGTCCCTAGTATGAGAAGACCGGGATGGATATACCGCTGGTGTTTCAGTTGGTTCGCCAGAGCCACAGCTGAGTAGCTATGTATAGAAGGGATAAACACTGAAAGCATCTAAGTGTGAAGCCTCCCTTAAGATGAGATTTCCCTATGAGGTCCCTGAAAGACTATCAGGTTGATAGGCTAGAGGTGTAAGAAGAGTGATCTTTTCAGCTGACTAGTACTAATAGACCCATTGACTTTGATTTTTTAAATACCAACGTTTATCTAGTTTTGAAAGATCCTTGGTGCATAAAACTAAGGGGCAACACCTGTTCCCATCCCGAACACAGCAGTTAAGTCCTTAGTACTGACAATAGTTCTTTATTGAGCGAAGATAGGGAGTGCCAAGGTTTGCTTTATAAAAAAGA
>NZ_JSWH01000229.1:0-15609 GCF_000803325.1 Chrysanthemum yellows phytoplasma | reverse complement strand
AATAATTATTTTGATGATACTATGTAAAAAGAAAAAAAATAATCCGATGATAAAAGCAATAATTATCATTTGATAATTGGGATTTAATGTGTTCCAAAAAGAAAATGTATTGCTTATAATTTGTTTTTTATCGATGATTTTAAAACCTCACTAATAATTGTATTTTTCGATGTTCAACATTATTAAAATGCTATATTAAAAGTCTAAAATAGTTTTAGAAAATATTTTAATAAACAATAAACACCAATATTAATTATAAGTGATTTTGGATTTTTTCAAACTTGTTTTAATGATTAGTTTGTTTTTTAAAATAATTTTTTTAATTCGGGGTTAAAAGCTTTGGCTTTAATCATTTCAATTTCGCGTTTATAAGGTGCTTTGTCATTGATATAGGGAGTTTCTAAAATTTTAGGGATACAAGCAAAAGCACGATGATAGATAATTTTGAGTAAAGTTTCAAAACCGATTTTGCCAAAACCGATGTTTTCATGGCGGTCTTTGTGACTATTACATTCGTTTTTAGAGTCGTTAATATGAATTACAGAGATATTTTGAAATCCTAAAATGGAATCTATCTTTTGGATAATTTCTTCTAAGTTTTCTTTTAAATCATAGCCAGCATCAAAAAGATGACAAGTATCAAGACAAAAAGAAACTCTTGTGTTGTTTTTAACTTGGGTTCTTATTTGTTGCAATTCTTCTAGGTTTTTCCCAATTTCAGTTCCCTTGCCTGCCATAGTTTCTAAGGCAACTTGGGTTTTTAAATGTTTAGTTTTTTCAAAAATTAAATCAAGGCTTTGAGCAATTAAACTAATTCCTTCTTGGGGGTTTGTTTTGAGATAGTTTCCTGGATGTAAAACCATTTTATTAATTTTCATTGCTGCAAAACGTTCTAATTCTTGGGATAAAAAATCAATTGCAAAAGCCCTTTTAGTCTCGTCGGGATTAGCAAGATTTATAATATAAGGAGCGTGCCCTACCAAATTATTTAAAGATAAATTGTTGTTTTGGACAATTTCTAAGGCTTGTTTAATTTTTAATTCTTCGGTTTTGGTTCTTATCGTATTTTGTGGAGCACCGCTATAAACCATCAAAGCATTAGCACCATAAGAAATGGCAGTTTGGATGGCTCCTTGAAAATTATGTGGTTTTTTCATAGCAACATGGCTTCCCAAAAATAACATGATAAAAGCTCCTTTATTGGTTTGTTTTTTTGATTTATTAGTTATAAATTAGTTTAGTTTTTTCTTGATAATTATTTTTGTAATTCGTTAATTTATTTTTTTGATGGTTTTTGTGATTTGTATTTGGCTTTTGGTTTGAATTTTGTTTGCAAAAAAGTACTTTTGCTTTTGGGGGATTGGTTTTCTTTTTGGTTCTTTTTCTTATAATTGGGTTTTACTTGTTTGCTTTTAGTTTTTTTGTTGTTGTTTGTTTCTTGGACTGTGTTTTGAGTTTTATTTGGTGTTTCCAAAGTATAATCTTTATTATTTTCTTTTTTAGGAAGTTTGGATTCTTTGGTAAATTTGTTTTGTTTGAAAAATTGTTTTTGGCTAGATTGGCTAGATTGGTTGTAATTGTTTTTTTGGTTAGTTTGATTGTTTTGATTTTTTTGAATGTTTTTGGTATTTTTATTGTTTTTATTTGGCTTATCAGTTTTGGTAGTTGTAATAGTTTTGTAATTTTGAGTTCTTATAAAACCATCTTTATTTAAAGAGGCTTGATGAAAAGTAATTCCTAATTGAATTAATTTATTAATTTTGTCTTTTTGTTTAATGTCTTGGGGGTCGTACAAAACAATGATTTCACCTTTTTTGCCCATTCTTGATGTTCTACCACTTCTGTGGAAAAAAAATTCAAGGTGTGAAGGTAAGTTGTAGTGAATAACACAAGAAGCATCAAAATCAATTCCTCTAGCTGCAAGATCTGATGCAATTACGTACTGATATTTTAATTTATGGATAGCTTTAAGGCTTTGTTTTCTTTGTTTAACTGATAAAGCAGAGTTGTAATTAAGCAATTTGAGACTGTCATTTTGTAAAGTTTGAAATACTAATTCTTGTTCTTTTTTTTCATTGACAAATACGAGTGCTAAATAAGGATTAAGGACTTTGGTAAGATGAATTAAGGTCTGCATTCTGCTTGTAGTTGTTTCTAATAAATAAAAAGTACGATTAAGATTACTTTGTTTATAAACATCAATAAAAGTAGATTTACCAAAATAACGATTAATAAAAGGTTTTAATTGTTCGGTAATGGTAGCTGAAAATAATAAAATTTTGGCTTTAAGATGATTAATTAAAGGGTCTAGGGAAGTTAAAAATACCTCATCAAACATCATATCAGCTTCATCAAGGACTAAATAAGATACATATTTTAAGTTAATTTTTTTTAGTTTAAACGCGTATTCTAATAACTTATCGGGAGTTGCAATAATTAATGGAGGTTGTTTTTTTTCAAAAGTAGCAATTGCTTTTTGTTTATCCATTCCTCCGTAAAGAATTTTGGTAAAATTAGTTTTTTCAATTTGTTTAAACATTTCCCATACTTGAAATACTAAATCATTGGTAGGGACTAAAATAATTGCTTGAGTAAATGGTTTTTGGAAATCAATTTTACTTAATATCGGTAAAAGATAAGCATGGGTTTTGCCTGTTCCTGTAGGAGCAATTCCTACTAGATTACCTGGTTTTTCAAATTGTGAAAAGACTTCTTTTTGGATGGGAGTTAAAGTTTGGAATTGAAGTTGTAATATTTTTTTTTGAATATAGTTTTGCAAGTTAAAAACCTCCTTAAATCATATATATTATACCAGTATTTTGGTAATTTGGAAGTATTTTAGTAATAAATTAATTTTGTTGCAATAAATTGTTGAAAAAAACTTATTTCCAGTTAAAATATAAGTAAGTCTTTGACTTGATTATAAATTATAATGACATATATTAAGGAAAGAAAATAGGGTAATGAAAACAAATAAAAATAATAAGAATAATGATAATAAGAAAAAGAAAAAACAAAACAATAATGATTTAAAACAAAGTAAGAAATATAATAATAAAACGAAATTAACCAAAGATAATAAAAATATTAAATCAAATAAAAAAGGTTTTAACTTTAGTTTTTCTAATTTATTATCTTGGGGTGTTGTTGTTTGTTTGTGTTCAATTCCTTTATATTATATATCTGCTACTGTTTGGGAACAAATAAAGAAATAATTAAAATTTAATCTAAGATATAAAAAAAACTATTTTCTTAATGAAAATAGTTTTTATCTTTATATATGGATTGTTTAGTTAATCAATTGTTATTTAGTATTTTTGTCTAATTCTTCTTTTCCTTTGGGAGATAATTCTTTGTATATTACATTATAAAGATTTTGTTGTTCTTTTAAGGCATAATCTAATTTTATCTTGTCTCTTTTAATTTCAGTTTCTAGATTATTTTTTGCCTTAATTGCTTTTTGTTTTGCAGCTAACTCGGCTTCGATTTTAGTTTGTAATTCCCTTTCTGGTGTTATTCCCCTCATTTGTTGCTGATATAAATTAAAATTTTTAATATGTTCATCATATTCCTTTTGATATTGTTCTATTTTGGGGTCTTTTTCTTTAGTAGCAATTTTTCTTTGTAATTGTTCAATTTTTATATGATAATCTTCAATCTCTTTTTTTATTTCTTTTAATTCATTAATTTTGTTGCGGTCCAAGCTTGTTTAGTTATTTTCTGATTCATTTTTTCCTTTATCAATGAATGATTTATCTTTATCTATGTTGTTAATTAAGTCGTTATTGTGTTTAATTCCATCATCTATTTTAATCATTTCTGGTAATTGTTGGTTTTGAAAAGTTGCAGCTTTAATGCGTTCTAATGCTTCATCAATCTGTTGTTTATATTCGTTATATGCTTTTGGTGATAATTTATTTTTTAGTTTAGGTAGTAAAAAAGATTGCATTATGTGTTTCACGAAGTTTAAACCGTCTTCTTGGGTTTGTTCAATTCCTTTTCTTTCGATTTCTTGTTTTATGTCATCCATTTTATTTTTAATATCTAAAGGTGCATTTGCCATATAGTATTCAAATTCAAATTTAGAATTAAGTTGTCTAAATAAATGAAACAGTTAGTTATTACTTCCTGTTGTGCTTGTAGTTGTTTTGCTTGTGTCTTCTTTGGCAGGTTCTTGTTTAGATTTTAAAACCCAACAAATACCTAAAATTAATCCTAACATTAATACTGTAAATGCTACTGTTAATATTATAAAATTTTTATTATTTTTTTGTTGTAAATGCATTTTCAATTCCTTTTTATTTAATTTATTAGTTATATTGAATTAAGTAATTTCTCTTTTTCTCTAAGTTTTTCCAATTCTTCTAAAATATCATTAACTTCTTTTATTAATCTTTCTTGAAGTTCTTTTATTTCTTTTGCTTTTTTACCGTCTGAATTTGATATTGCAGTTTCGAAATCATTTTCAGAATCTTTTAATGGTTTTTTAATTTGTGATAATCTTAGTTTTAATGATATTTGTTGGGAATTAATTTGTTCTAGCATAAGTTGTTTTTTTGTCATTTTCGGTCTGCCTGATATCATTTCATTATTGCGTTCAATTTCATCATCTATTTTACCTATTAATTTTTTTGCTTATTCATTTGACTCTTCTACTTTTTTACTTTGTGTTTTGTTTTTTTGAAACTCTTCGATTGATGTGAATATAAAACAAATAACAAAAAATACAATTGCAATTACAACTACAGGTTTATTTACTTTTTTTATCTTTAATAAATGGATTCCAAAAAAACATTCCTTTACTCTCCTTTTAGTTTTCAGGGAATAAAAAACTCCCTTACCTTTATTTTACTCTTTTTTTTGCAAGTTTTTTGCTCATTTTCCATTACTTTTCTCATCTTTTATATCATTTTCTTATCTTTTCTTACTTTTTGCTAATCTTTTTTGTTATAATTAACAAAGAAATTATTATTTATAAATAATATATATAAGCCGATATAAATATAAAGGAATATATTAAAGGAATTAAAATGAAAACCAATAAACATCAATTTATTAAAGTTCGCGGAGCTCGTCAAAATAATTTAAAAAATATTAATATTGATATTCCCAAAAATAAATTAGTTATTATAACAGGATTATCAGGTTCTGGCAAATCTTCTTTAGCTTTTGATACTTTATATCAAGAAGGAAAAAGAAGGTATGTAGAATCATTAAGTGCTTATGCTAGACAATTTTTAGGTAGTTTTGAAAAACCTGATGTAGATAGTATTGAAGGTTTGAGTCCTTCTATTAGTATTGACCAAAAAACAACTTCTAATAATCCTCGTTCTACTGTGGGAACTATTACAGAAATATATGATTATTTAAGATTAATTTATGCCAATATTGCAGTTCCTTTTCATCCTGAAAAAAATATTGTCTTAGAAAAACAAACCAAAGAACAAATGATTACTAAAACTAATCAAATATTTTCCAAGCAACTAATATTAATTCTTGCTCCTATAATTGAAAGAAAAAAAGGTACCCATCAAAAAACCTTAGAAGCTCTTGCCAAAGATGGTTTTAATAGAGTAATGATTAATGATACTATTTATTTAATGGATGATATTCCTTCTTTATCAAAAAATCAATATCATAATATTTATGTAGTAATTGATCGTTTTGAAGTTAATTCAGATAATCAAACTCGTCTTTTTGAAGCCTTAGAACAAGCTCTAAATTTAGCTCAAGGAAAAGTTTTTATTATGAATTATCAAAGTAAAAATAGTAATGATAGTAATAAGAATGAAAACAACAATAAAAACCATCAAATATTAAAACTAAATTGCAATTATCATTTAGAAGGCATTAATTTTGATATTCCCTTGCGCGAATCAAGACTTTTTTCATTTAATACTCCTTTAGGAGCTTGCCAAAGTTGTAAAGGGATTGGAAAAACAGCAGAAATTGATTGCGATATGATTCTAGATTATGAAAAACCATTAAATAAAGGTGCAATTTTAATTTTTAAAAGTAATAATGAATATAATAATTTTGCTAGCAAAGAACAAGAATTAAAAGCTGTATGCAATCATTATCAAATTGATATGACTGTTCCTTTAAAAAAAATAGATCCCCAAAAACTAAATATTATTCTTTATGGTTCACCTGACCAAATTCCTTTAACGCCTCCTTTGCGTTTTTCTCGTTTTTCCAAAAATACCACCACCAAAACTCCTAAATATGATTTTTTTGAAGGTATAGCTTCTATGCTTAAAAGACGTTTTGAAGAAACAACCAGCGAATGGCTCAAAAAATGGATTTTTAATTATATGATGGAAAAAAAATGCAAAACATGCCAAGGACAAAGACTTAATCAAGGGGCTTTACTTTTTAAAATTAATAATAAAAATATTTATGAAATAACTGATTTATCAATTGAACAAACCCTTGCTTTTTTCCAAAATTTAGAATTGTCCAACGAAGAGAAAAAAATTATTAATTTAGCTCTCAAAGAAGTTATTAATCGTCTTACTTTTTTACAAGAAATTGGGTTAGGATATCTTTCTTTATCGCGCAGTGGAGCAACTCTTTCGGGAGGAGAAGCACAAAGAATTAGACTTGCTACTCAAATTGGCTCCCAACTTTCAGGAGTACTTTATGTCCTTGATGAACCTTCCATTGGATTGCACCAAAAAGACAACGATCTTTTAATTAAATCACTTCAAAAAATGCGAGATTTAGGCAATTCTTTAATTGTAGTAGAACACGATCATGATACAATGCTTGCCTCTGATTATTTAATTGATATTGGTCCTCAAGCAGGCATTTTGGGAGGGAAAGTACAAGCTTTTGGCACACCCCAAGAAGTAATGCAAAACAAAAACAGCCTTACAGGAAAATACTTATCTAAACAAATCCAAATTACATTTCCCAAAACTAGAAGAAAAGGCAATAAAGATCATATTTTAGTTACCAAAGCTTCTAAAAATAATCTTAAATCAATTGATGTTTGTTTTCCTATGCAACAATTAATTGTAGTTACAGGCGTTTCTGGTTCGGGAAAATCTACTTTAGTAAATGATGTTTTACTTGATTGTTTACAACAAAAATACAGCAAAAAAAACAAAACTCAACAAAAAGATTTTAGTCATTTAGTAAACGATTTTAACAAAGTCAAAAAAATAGTTGAAATTTCACAAGACCCAATTGGTAAAACTCCTCGCAGTAATCCCCTTACTTATACTGGTGTTTTTGATGAAATTAGAGAACTTTACTCCAAAACTAAAGAAGCCCAAATGAAAGGTTATCAAAAAGGGCGTTTTTCTTTTAACGTTAAAGGCGGTAGATGTGAGGCTTGTAGTGGCGATGGAGTTAAAAAAATATCTATGCATTTTTTACCAGATGTCTATGTTATGTGCGAAGCTTGTAAAGGAACTCGTTATCAAAAAGAAACTTTAAGCATCAAATACAAAGATAAAACTATTGCAGATATTCTTGCTATGAGTGTTGAAGAAGGGGTTTTATTTTTCCAAAATCATCCCAAAATTAAACATCAATTAGAAATTTTACAAAATGTAGGGCTCGGCTACATTAAATTAGGACAGTCCTCGCCAACTTTATCCGGAGGAGAAGCCCAACGAGTTAAATTAGCAAGCGAACTACACAAAAAAGTTTTTCCAGGTGCTTTGTATATTTTAGATGAACCTACCACAGGACTTCATTCAGAAGATGTTAGACAATTGCTTAAAGTTCTTCATCAAATGACAGATCAAAAAGCTACTATTGTTGTAATTGAACATAATTTAGATGTAATTAAAAATGCTGATTATATCATTGATTTAGGTCCTGAAGGAGGAGCTTGTGGCGGATATGTAGTTGCAACAGGAACCCCAGAACAAGTAAGCCAAAATGAAAAAAGTTATACTGGTAAATATTTAAAAAAGATTCTTAACGAAAAAAAATAAATCCAAAATTTAAAGATGCAATCAAACTTTGAATTTAGATAAATCCCAACTAACTACATCCCAAACATTGGACTAATTAAAATCAATTTAACAATTTAAAAAACTAATATTTAAAAAAAATTGCAAAATGGGCAAAAACAAAAACCACTTTTAAACTCACAACAACCAAACAATTTTAGGAAATATTTTATCCTTCTACAAAAAAATATTTTAATTGTAACCTCACCAAAAAACCATTTAATCAGAAAGCAAAAATTACTAATAATTTCAAGAAATATTTAGTTATTATGGTATAATAAATAGTAGGAAAGAAAAGTAATTTACACAATTACAAAATTTATAAATGACGATTATTTTTCTACCACAAAATATTTATAAAAAAGATTAAATGAATTAAAAAAAGCTAAAAAATTAAACTAAATAAACCCGCGAACCCAAAAAACAACTTTTAATTTAGTTAAAAAAACTTAATTATAAATTAGTTGCCAAATTGTAAAACAAAAATGCAAAAACCCAACTTGTTTCCCCAAAAAACAATTAACACTAATTTAATTGGAATTTGCTTATATAATCAATATATAAATGAAAAAACTCATAATTATTTGCAACTATTTGCACCAATTAAACCAAATAACCCCCCAACAACAATATTTTTTAGTTTTTATTGATGCTTCATAATCAAAATAAATAACACCCCAAAACATAAAAAAACCCCAACAAACCAAAAAGAAAAAGGTATTAAAAATGGAAATTAAAAAAATCAACGATCAAAAAGTACAATATTTTTTTGAAGTTTCTTCAAAGGAACTAGAAACCCAACTGGCTAGTGCTTATGAAAAAATTAAACCAAAAGTAGAAATTAAAGGTTTTAGAAAAGGGCACGTTCCAAGAAAAATTTTTGAAAATCGTTTCGGTAAAGACAATTTATACTCCGATGCATTAGAAAATATCGTGCAAACCAAATATCAAGAAGTCCTACAAAAAAAAGATTTCGAAAGTATGGGAATGCCTCAAGTAATTGATTTAGACGAAAAAAAACTTAAAGATAATCAAAATTTTACTTTCGGACTGGAATTTATCGTTAAACCTAAAGTTACTTTAAAAAAATATTTAGGGTTAGAAATTACAAAAGACGATCTTGAAGTAACAGATTATGAAGTGGAAGAAAAAATAAATTCCTTATTAGAAAAACAAACAACTTTGGAATCCAAAACCCAAAACGACTTTTTGGAATTAACAGACATTGCTATTTTTGATTTTGAAGGCTTTGTTGATGACAAACCTTTTGAAGGTGGCACTGCCAAAGATTTTAGTTTAGAAATTGGCTCTGGTCAATTTGTACCTGGTTTTGAAGACCAAATGTTAGGGATGAAACAAGGACAAACCAAAGACATTAATATCACTTTTCCAAGCGATTACCACCAAAAAAGTTTAGTTAATCAAAAAGCTGTTTTTAAAGTAACTCTACACCAAATCAAAACTAAAAAAATACCTCAACTAACAGATAATTTGGTAAAATCACTTAAACTTGTCAATGCTTCAACCGTAGAAGAATTAAAAAACAACACTAAACAAACTCTTTTAGCTCAAAAAAAACACAAAGACAAAGAAAACGTTGAAAAACAAGTAATAGAACAATTAGTTAAAAATTCCGAATTAGAAATTCCTCAAGAAATTGTTTCCCAAGAACAAATCCGCCTCCAAAAAGAATTTGAAGCACAATTAAAACAACAAAATTTAACTTTGGAACAATACAAACAATATTTAGGTATTGATGATGAAAAAATGGAAAAAGAATTCAGCCAACAAGCACAAAAAAACATCCAATATCAACTTATTATGGAACAAGTTGCAGCCCAAGAAAAACTAACTATTTCCCAAGAAAAAATCGAACAAAAATACCAAAACTTAAGTAACCATTACAAAGTTCCAGTTAATCAAATCAAACAAAACCTTCCTGAAAAAAACCTAAAACATTCTCTTTTGATGGGTGAAGCCTTAGAACTTGTTATTAATAAAGCTGTTGTTGCTAAATAAAATTTATCACCCCACCAAAAAATCACTCCACAACTTAAAAATGAAAAAGTTTAAAAGTTAAAAAAATATCGAAAGGATGAAAATATATGAAAACCAAAAACAAAAAATTAAAATCCGATCTTTCTATGGATGCATTTGAAGATATTTTTCAAGAAATTCCTGAACAACTTCCAGTTGTAGTTATCAGCGAAGTAATGCCTATTCCAAATGTTGATTTTCGTATTGAAGTATCAGACAATTCTTATTTAAAAGCTTTAAAAGAGTCAGAAACTAACGCAAATTCTTTTGTTATTCTTTTAACTCAAAAAGATTTATCACCCAAAAAACCCAAACTAACTAACCTTCAACGTTACGGTGTATTGGCACAAATAATTACCAAAGTAAAAATCCCTCACGGCGATTTTAAAGTGAGATTTCGCATTTTACAAAGAGTAAAAATTGATAAATTTTTGCAAAAAGAACCTTTTTTAAAAGCCTCATATGAAAAAGTCAACACCATTTATGGAAACGTTGAAGAAGAAAAAGCCTTAATCAAGCTAGTTATAGAAAAAATTATGGACAAACCTTTTCAACTGCTTGTTCAAAACACCAATAATTTTTTAGATATCATCAAAACAGAACCAGAAACAGAAAATATCACTGATATCATTGTTTTTAATTTAAAAATCGATGATTTAGATAAATATAAATACCTTAAAGAAGCTCACCTTAATAAAAGAATTTTTTATATTCTTCAAGACATCCAAAGTTTACTTATAGGACTTGATTTAGAACAAAAAATCAATGAAAAAGTAAAACAAAGTATTGATGAAAACCAAAAAGAATTTTATTTAAGAGAAAAAATGAAAGTGATTCAACTAGAATTAGGGGAAAAAGCCAAAAAGGAAGAAGAAATTGCAGAATTGCGAAATAAAATCAAAAAAACTCCTTTACCTCCTGAAATCAAAAAAAAAGCTTTACAAGAATTATCACGTTACCAATCATCATCATCTTTAATGGCAGAATCTTTTGTAATTAAAAATTATCTTGATTTTTTACTGGAATTACCTTGGGGCAAAACCAGCCAAGATGAAAACGATTTAGTTGCCATTGAAAAAACCTTAAATAACCAACATTACGGACTTGAAAAAGTCAAAGAACGTATTTTAGAATATGCAGCAGTCAAAATAATGACTAAGAAAAACCCTCAAAATATTTTATGTCTTGTAGGTCCTCCAGGAGTGGGGAAAACCTCACTTGCTTCTTCTATTGCCAAAGCTTTAGGACGCCAATTTGTCAGACAATCCTTAGGCGGTTTAAAAGAAGAATCAGAAATTAGAGGCCACAGAAGAACTTATATTGGAGCTATGCCTGGACGCATTCTTGCAGGCATTAGAGACGTCAAAACAATTAATCCTGTCTTTTTATTAGACGAAATTGACAAACTAGTAGCCAATTATAACTTTGATCCTGCATCAGCTTTATTAGAAGTCCTTGACCCACAACAAAATATTAATTTTATGGATCATTTTTTATCCGAACCATTTGATTTATCCCAAGTATTATTTATCACCACTGCCAATTACCTTGACAATGTTCCCGAAGCTTTAAAAGACCGTATGGAAATTATCGAAGTAAGTTCTTACACTGAAAAAGATAAAATTAACATCGCTTCTAAATATCTTTTAAAAAAACAACTCAAAAATCACGGAATCACTGACACAAATTTAGTTATTGACAATGATACTATCCTTTATTTAATTAGACATTACACCAAAGAAGCAGGAGTAAGAGAGTTAGATAGAATCCTTGCAGAACTAGCTAGAAAAACAGTTAAAGAATGTTTAATTACCAAAAAAGAACAAGTAATTATTACTCCTCAAAACGTTACTAAATACTTAGGTAAAGAAAAATACCTACATCTTTTAGATGAACAAAAAGAAAAAATAGGCTCCACTAACGGACTTGCCTATACTTATTTTGGAGGCGATTTGCTTCCAGTAGAAGTTACTTATTACAAAGGTAAAGGACAATTAGTCCTTACAGGTAAATTAGGAGAAGTCCTTAAAGAAAGTGCTTATACTGCTTTAAGTTTCATCAAAGCTAACTGTCAAAATTTAGGAATTGATGCCAATATTTTTGCAGAAAACGATTTTCACATTCATCTTCCAGAAACAGCCATTCCTAAAGATGGTCCTTCAGCTGGAATTACTATTGCTACTTCCCTTTTCTCTGCAATTACGCAAAAATATGTTAAAAAAGGTTTGGGAATGACAGGAGAAATTACTTTACGAGGCAATATTTTAGCTATCGGAGGCTTAAAAGAAAAAGCTATTGCTGCTAATCGTAGCGGTCTTGACACTATTTTTATTCCTCAAGAAAATATCAAAGATATTGAAGATATTCCTGAAGAAGTAAGAACTAAATTAAATATTATTCCTGTATCAAACATTTCTGATGTTTTTTCGCAAGTATTTGTTTGATTAAGATATAAAAAACACCATCTTTAAGATGGTGTTTTTTGTTTTTATACATAATTAAAAAGTTTTCAAAACTTCAATTATTATTTAATATTTATTTTTTTCGATAAAAATTACAAAAGAATAAAGGGGCAAAAAATCATTTACAAAGAAAAATTTACTTTCCTCCAATATTTAAATCCCCTACATAAACGCTAGAACTACCAAATCCTGAAGTTTGAAATTCAAAATCATTAGCAATGGTGTCTACATTTTTAAGAATATCAAAAAAATTACCAGAAACAACAATCATTTTAACAGGAGTTGTAACTTTACCTTTTTCAATTCTAAAACCACTAGCTTGTAGGCTAAAATCTCCACTAACAGTTTTAATTCCTGCATGCATCCCTACTAAATCAGTAATATAAATACCATTTTGAATAGGTTTAATCATTTCTGAAAAACTTTTTTTGCCAGGCACCAAATAACAATTAATCATAGAAGTACTGCCATCAAAACCGTTTCCAGTTGGAGCTTGTTTAAAAATGCGAGCAGTTTTTAAGTTGTGGATAAATCCTTGAAAAACTCCTTTAGTAATAATGGGTTTGGTTTGGCAAGCTACTCCTTCATCATCAAATTTTTCTTTAAAATAAGCCCCATCGTTTAAAGGATCATCAATAATACTAACTTTTTCAGAAGCAATTAAACAATTAACTTTATCTTTTAATTTAGTTAAGTTGCGATAAGCACTTGTACCAGTAAAAATATCGCTGAAACTTTCCAAAAGGTCTGCAAACATTTCATTAGAAAAAACAACTGGATATTTTTGAGATACCAAAGATTTAGCTCCTAATTTTTTTTCGCCCATCTCAACAATTTCAGTACCTAATTTAACAGGATTGAAGGTTACAAAATCCTTAGCTAAAATACTTTTGCCATAACTTTCAATTTCACCTTCTTTTTGAAAAACCGCAGAAGCATACAAATAAGCAAAGCTGTTTTGGTGCGATAAATTGAGCCCTTTGGAATTTAATAATGTTTTTTTATGACAAACTTCTTGGTAAATAATGCCATTAGTAGCTTGCAAATGGGAACTTTGCAACATTGTTTTTTCTAACTGCAACAACAAACTTTGTTTTTGTTCTAATGGAACTTGCCCAAAATCAAAGTTATTTTCCAATACTTCAGGATAACTGGAAGATCCTTCAAAAATAAGAGCAGGTTCTTTAGAAGTAATTGTTTGGCAATTTTCTTTGAGGGTTTCAAAAGCATTATCAAAAGCGCTGTCAGTTAATTGTTCTAAAGCAATAGAAGTTTTTTTATTGGCAAAAATACCTCTTATAACTGCAGAAGCAACATCGCTCCAAACACAAGCATCTATTTTGCTTTTATCCAAAGATAGTTTAAAAGTTTGACTTTCATGAATTGCAATTTCTAATGCTTCAAAACCTTGTTGCATTCCTTTTTCTAACCATTTTTGATAATTGTTAGGAGTGGGGTTTGTGTGAGTGGTTTGGCTTTGGAGTTTTGGGGTTTTTGTTACGTCGTTTATCATTTTTGATTTCCTCCTACAATCATTTCTTTTACTCTAATAGTGGGTTGTCCTACATCAACTGGTAGAGAACCAGAACAAGAACCACACATTCCTTGACCTAAAACTAAATCATTGGCAACACGGTCAATTTTAAATAAAATATCTGCTCCATGACCAATTAACATCGCTCCTTTAACATGGGTTGTTAATTTACCATTTTCGATTAAATAGCCTTCATTAACTACAAAATTAAATTCTCCAGTAGCAGGAACAACTGTTCCACCACCTAGACTTTTAGCATAAAGACCGTAAGGAGTATCTGCAATAATTTGTTCGGGCGTTTCTGTGCCTTTTTCGATGTAGGTGGAATTCATGCGCGAAGTAGGAGAGTATTTATAAGATTGTCTACGTGAAGAACCGGTAGATTGCATCTTCATTTTGCGTCCGTTTCTAAAATCAATTAAATAACCTTTAAGGATACCTTTTTCAATTAAAAGATTTTTTTGGGTGGGATTTCCCTCGTCATCAAAATTAAGACTGCCCCAAGACGCTTTAATAGTTCCATCATCATAAGCAGTTACAACTTCAGAAGCAACTTTTTGATTTAATTTATTACAAAAAGGAGAAAGGCCTTTAGCAACTGCAGTAGCTTCAAGGGGATGTCCGCAAGCCTCATGGAAAATAACGCCTCCAAAACCATGATTAATTACAACTGGCATAGTTTGAGGTTTTAAATATTTAGCATCTAATAAAGCAACTGCTTGTTTTGCTACTTGTTTGGCAATTGTTTCTAAATCAATTACATCCAAGAATTCCAATCCCATTGCGCGTCCAGGACCTTCAAAGGCTTCTTGCATTTCTTGTCCTCTTTGTGCAACTCCTACAAGCCCACATCTAATATAATTGCGTGTGTCATTTTGATAAACTCCTAAAGTATTAGCAATTAAAACATGTTGTTCTTTTTGGCTTAAAGAGGTGATGGATTGAATAATTTGAGGATCATAATTTTGAATAATAGCCGATAATTTAAGTAATTTTTGGGCTTTTTGTTCTTGAGTCATGCTGTTATAAGGTTTTTGGATAGTATTTTTTAGGGGTTTTTCGGTTTGCAAGGCAATAACTTTATTTGCTTTTCCTTGAAAAGATTTTTTTAATTTTAAAAGCAAGGATAAAACATTTTGATAATCAGTTTTATTGGTATATCCATAAACTTCATCAAAGCCTTTTAATAAGCGAATTCCTACTCCAAAAGTATTAGAAGTATCAGCAGAAACTACATCTTTGCCAATTACTTTAAGGGTATGAGAATAAGCATTTTCAAAAAATAATTCTGCAAAATCAGCTCCCTTATCTAAAGATAAATTTAGAATTTTTTGAATATCTTCTTTATTTAACATCAAATAATATTCTCCTTTATATTGTTTGTAAATCTCTTTTATTTTATCATTTTTTTAAGCTTTTTAAGCATATTATATAAAAGTTTTCCAAATGAATTTATTATTGTTTTGTTAATTTGTTTGTTTTTATATGTTATAATAAAATACACAATTAAAGAGGAGCATATAAAAGCATAAAAACGTTGAAATAAGTATTTTTAATTCGTTTATTGCATTTCATCATCAAAATATTAACTTAAAAAACTTGATATAAT
>NZ_JSWH01000228.1:0-2941 GCF_000803325.1 Chrysanthemum yellows phytoplasma | reverse complement strand
ATTAAATTATATCATTTTTTAAAACAATCCTTTTTATAATTATCAACAATTAAAAAATAATATTTTTAGCTTTTGCAAAACCAAAATAAGTCAAAAAAATAACGAAAAAATGCAAAAAAATAACGAAAAGCCATAAAAAAATGTTAAAATTAAGTTTGATCGGTTTTTTAATTTTATACACATGTTAGATATCAATTATATATCACAAATCAAAATTAATTCAAAATGCATTTTAATAAACTAATTATTATTTGTATCACAAAAGAACAAATCAAAGACCAAATTAATATCAAATATCACCCCAAATTTCACCCAATTAAAGGAGTTTTTATAATGACATCTTTTGAAATTAGACAAATGTGGCTCAAATTTTTTGCAAGCAAAAACCATCACATCGCAAAATCATCTTCTTTGATACCACGAAACGAAGCTAACTTATTATGGGTTAATGCAGGCATTACCCCTTTAAAAAAATATTTTGATGGCACACAAACACCTCCTTTTAGACGCATTACTAACGTGCAAAAATGTATTCGTACCAACGACATCAAAAACGTAGGAAAAACCTCGCGCCATCATACTTTTTTTGAAATGTTAGGCAATTTTTCTATCGGAAATTATTTTAAAAAAGAAGCTATCCACTACGCCTTTGAGTTGTTAACTTCGCCTAAATGGTTTGCTTTTCCCTTAGAAAAACTCTACATCACTTATTTTTTTCAAGACCAAGATACTTATCAATATTGGCTTGACTTAGGAGTAGAAAAAAACCACCTTATTCCTTTAAAGAGCAATTTTTGGCAAATAGGTCCTGGTCCTTCTGGTCCTTGCACCGAGATTTTTTTTGACAGAGGAAAAACTTTTGACCCTCGCAACAAAGAACTAATTATCCAAGATTTAGAAAACGACCGCTTTATCGAAATTTGGAATATTGTTTTTTCTCAATATAATTGCGACCCTAAATTACCTATCGAAAAATATCAAGAACTACCAAGCAAAAACATTGATACTGGGGCTGGTTTAGAACGTTTAGCCTGTATTTTGCAAAACACCAAAACCAATTTTGAAACAGACCTTTTCTTTCCTTTAATAAAAGCTTTGGAAAAAATGACACAAATCAAATACACAGGACAAGAAAGTTTTAAAATTATTGCAGATCACTTAAAAACTTTGGTTTTTGCAATCAATGACGGAGCAGTCCTCACTAACGAAAAAAGGGGCTATGTCTTAAAAAAATTATTACGAAGAGCTGCTAACGAAGGCAAAAAACTAGGTTTAGACAAACCTTTTTTACATCAATTAGTGCCTCCAACAGTTGCAATGATGAAAGATTTTTACAAAGAACTATGCACCAACCAAGAAATTATTGCCAAAGTGCTATTGCAACAAGAAAATATTTTTGAACAAACTCTCAAAACTGCCGAAAAAACTTTTTTACAACATCTCACCCAAAACACTTTATCAGGACAAAACTTTTTCAAATTATACGACACTTACGGCATTCCTGAAGATTTAATTTTGGATTATGCTAAAAAGAAAAACATTACAACAGACTACCAAAAATTCCAAGAATTACTCCACGACCACCAAAATTTAAGTAAACAAAATCAAACATCGCAAATACACATGAATAAACAAGAAGAAGCATTTCTCCAATTTTTAACTCCCAGCGAATTTATAGGTTATACAAATTTTACTTGCAAAACCAAAGTAATCAAAGTTTTTGACAAAGGAATAGTGCTTGAAAAAACACCTTTTTATGCTAATATGGGAGGACAAATAGAAGATGAAGGTTGGATTGACAACACCAAAGTTACCAAAATAACTAAACTACCAAACGGACAAATTTTGCACGAAGTTCAAGGAAACTTTTGCGAAGGTCAAGAAGTTTATGCCTGCATTGAAAAGACTAAACGCAATCAAATTTCTTATCATCACACAGCAACACATCTTTTAGAAGCAGTTTTGCAAAAACAATTAGGCAGCCACCTCAAAAAACAAGGTTCATCAGTGGGATTTAGCTCTTTACGTTATGATTTTAATCATTTTGAAAAAATTACTCCCCAAACTTTATTACAAATAGAAAAAGAAGTAAACCAACTAATTCAAAAAAGTTTTCCAGTCAAAATTGAACAACTTTCAATCCCAGACGCCCAAAAAAAATACGCCACTCTTCTAGAACAAAATCAAAAAGCCAAATACAAAGACAAAGTAAGAATCGTAAGTGTTGATACTTTTTCAGTGGATTTATGCGGAGGAACACATGCCACAAATACTAAAGATTTAGAACATTTTACTATTTTGTCATGCGAAAGCATTAGCTCTGGTATCTACCGCATTGAGGCAGTTTGTAATAACAATTGCCAAGAAAGTCTCAACGCCAAATTAGTTCCTTACCAAAACGACTTGCACCAACTAACCCAAAAAGCAAAATCCTTACAAACGCAAAACCTCATTTTTGATGTTAAAAATTTTCCTTCAATAACCCAAAGTTATCAAGATATTCTCAATTATCAAAAACATATCAAAGCACAACAACAAGCCTTAGTTCTTTTTGAAAAAAAAGTTTTAGAATATCATCAAAAAAATATGGTACAAGCAGAATCTAATTTTTTACCACCACAAATTACCAAAAAAATGATGTTAACCATTGAAGAAGAAAAACCTTTAGAAGTTCTCAAATTTTTTATGAATCATATTTTTGATAAATATCATTTAGAAGTTTTATTTTTATCTTATGTGCAACCTGAAAAAATTGTTTTTTTATGCAAAAGCAAAACTCTACATGCAGGTAATTTGATTAAAGAAGCTGTATCCTTGGTTTGTGGTTCTGGTGGTGGCAATGCTAGTTTAGCTCAAGGGGGCACCAAAAAAACTAAAAATTTAGAACAAGTACTTAATTTTGTAAAAACCAAATTAGAAATAAATTAAACTGTTTAAAAAA
>NZ_JSWH01000227.1:0-330 GCF_000803325.1 Chrysanthemum yellows phytoplasma | reverse complement strand
TATTTTTAATAAATTTATCATTAATTTGTTCTAAATTATCTTTTTGTTTCTATAATTATTTGTCAACCAATCTTTTGATATCATTATTTGCCTCTTTATTTTTTTTATTTTTGCCACATTTTTGCCAAGACTTATTAATTGCAACTTGAAAATTATTTTGATAATGCTTTTTCTGAAATTTCTTTTAATTGCAAATGCTTTGAAATTTTAACTCAAAAAGGCTAGAAGATAATTATTATCAAAGTAATTTATTATGATGGATTATAATTTTTCAACACTTCACAAAAGAAACAATCAAATTATGATTTAGCCCTATTTTTATTTTTTGCC
>NZ_JSWH01000226.1:0-397 GCF_000803325.1 Chrysanthemum yellows phytoplasma | reverse complement strand
ATAACCATCACTTCATTACCTTGTTTTGTTAATTCTTGTTGAACGCTTTTTATTAGACTTGTTTTTCCGCTACCGTCGAGTCCTTCAAAAACGATTAATTTCATGATTTTTTCTCCTTTTAATCTTAATTTAGGCATAAAAAAAGACCTTCAAATTGAAGGCCTTAGAGTTTTAATTATTATTTAAATTTACTTAATCGTTTTAAATAAGTTGTTTGTGATAATTCTTCTTTGGATTTGGTTAAAAGTGTTAAGTATTTTTCGCTATCTTGAATCATTTTAGAGATAAATTGATTATCTTGATAAATTCGTACCACATGATAGTTTTGGTCGTTAAAATAAACCAAAAAGTAAGCAAATTTAGCTTGACTACAATATAATTGGCATTGAACTTGGGC
>NZ_JSWH01000072.1:0-529 GCF_000803325.1 Chrysanthemum yellows phytoplasma | reverse complement strand
TTAAAGCCAAATACACCTTCGATGGCCTTAATGGAATCGGATATTATCAACAACAACTCGCTAACAAAGACAAAATTGGATCTTTCCAATTTATGAACATCCAAAAACTTATCGAAATCCAAAAAGAACCCTCTAACTTAGTTTGTTACATCAAAGACCGTCATCCTTTCGACCGTTGGAATAAAAATGGCGATACTTACAACCATACCACTTTAAATGGATTCAAATCCGCTTCTTTCGATACTAAAAATGACAGCCATTTACATTATTATATCAATTTCGAAAAACAACAACACAAAGGCCCAGGTGGTAATTGCTTAATCGTTAAATACAAAGGACCTAAACACTTCTTAGAAGACGACAAAGACTATTACCTTGGTGATGCTTTCGTTCACGATGATAACTTTAATTTAACCCATTTCCATCTCCACTTCAACCCAAAAAGAAAAACTTTATCAATTTACCAAGATAAACACAATAACGATAAAGCCAAAGAAGTCGAATATAAACAAAGAACCAGCGATGACTG
>NZ_JSWH01000225.1:0-253 GCF_000803325.1 Chrysanthemum yellows phytoplasma | reverse complement strand
ATCTAACCAATAGCCAGGGCCGATAAATCCTGAAAGGAGATGGTCGGTTTGACAAACGAAAGAATGTCAAATTACAGCAGACCATAAAAGCGGGTTGCGACGAAAGCAAATTAGTCAAGATGACTCCGCCACCAAATAATTCTATGGAGAAGCCTGAGATGGCCTAAGAAGGAAAATTGAGGTAATTTAAAGACCTGTTCGAAAGTTGCTGAAATGGACAGTCCAGAGACTACTGTATATACCAAAAGTACGG
>NZ_JSWH01000224.1:0-379 GCF_000803325.1 Chrysanthemum yellows phytoplasma | reverse complement strand
TTTATATATCGAAAAATAATAATGATAGATAAAAGATACAACGATAATATCAAATATCGAGTATCATTATCATTATCGATATAATATATAAAATATCACTCCTTAAAAATGTTTGGTTTTGTCAAAGAATTTTAAATATTGAAAGTGTTATAAAACTGTTAGTGAAGTGTTATAAAACTGTTAGTGAAATGTTATAAAACTGTTAGTGAAGTGTTATAAAACTGTTAGTGAAGTGTTTATTTGATTTTGGATATATATTTATACATGGGGTGTATTTTTTTAACCCGATAGCCTTGTTTATTTTTGGTTAAAAATAATTTGATGTGTTTTAAATCTTCCAATTGATAATAAATAACATTTAATCCTTTTTTATAATTTG
>NZ_JSWH01000071.1:0-310 GCF_000803325.1 Chrysanthemum yellows phytoplasma | reverse complement strand
AAAAATTCATCTTTAGCATCAAACCCAAAGCTAACTACTTTTTTAAAACCAGGAATTGGGACAAAATTACTTGCTATTAAAGCAGTATTTTTTATTAAATGATTTGCATTTACAAATTATTTATATGAATGACAAGGAATGGGTTTGATTCCTGAAAGACCATAAAAAACTCTAGCATTATCTGAAAAAGTATGCCCATCGTAATGACGCCAATCAAGTACATTATGTTTTTGAGAATAATCTGGTTCATAATCATCAGGATTAAAAGCCATAACTTTAGAACTTGTAAATGAATAAAATAATATTAAAA
>NZ_JSWH01000223.1:0-230 GCF_000803325.1 Chrysanthemum yellows phytoplasma | reverse complement strand
GAATATATATCTATTAATGGTAATGTCCGGATTCCCCTTATATTTACGCATTTTTTTAATTTTATCCCAAGAGTAAACGTCCCATGGTTCGTATTGAGTCTTTCCTTTGTTAATATAGGAGATACCCCAAGTTGAACCTGTCTTCAGTTTCTTTCGAACTCTGGCAATCGACGTTTTTCGTTTTCTTGCCAGCGTTTTCAAACAGCTATATTCCGCTAGATAGTTTAGAT
>NZ_JSWH01000070.1:0-352 GCF_000803325.1 Chrysanthemum yellows phytoplasma | reverse complement strand
GAAATTTTGAGCTAAAGAGTTTCTGTACATATCAAGAGGCACAAAAATACTTTTTTCCCCTATTAAACGATTAGATATATCTTTTTTTATTTCTTCTAAAGTAGTTGAATCGTCTAAAATCCAATTAACAATAGCTATTTTAAGAAAATCATTTCTTCTTTTATCGGCAGGAATTAATACTTTTTCTTTAAAAATATCAAAATCTTCTTTTCTATATTCTTCTTTTACTGATATTTCTTGTTTTTGTTCTTTATTGCTATTAGAAACATTACAAGCAAAAGTATTATATTTTGAATTTGTTAAAATGTAACTTAGAGAAAATAAAATTAAACAAAACAAAATTTTTTTATTA
>NZ_JSWH01000069.1:0-513 GCF_000803325.1 Chrysanthemum yellows phytoplasma | reverse complement strand
ATCCTTTCCATGTAGGTATTTGTAGTGATGTTTGAATCTTCCAAATTTTTATCTAAAATAATCTCTAAGGGAATTTGAGTTTGGTGGGCTAATAACCGACTTAAATTTTCTTCTAAAGTCATTTCATAAGAAAAAACTAAGAGATGAGGATGATGATGAGTTTCTTGGTATTTAGTTTTAGTGATATCTAACAGGAGATTATAGACAAAAGTGGTTTTTCCTAAACCAGTATAGCCTCCAATAGTGATGATTTGGCCCTTTTTAAAGCCTTTTGTGGCTTGATTTAATCCTTTGAAGGTTTCCGATAATCGATAGTATTCTTCTTGAATTTTTTGTTTAGCTTGTTGATCGGACTCGAAAAATTCAGGATGACAAGAAGCCATTTGATTTAAAGTTAACAAAGTCTTATCGGAGGGATGAGGTATAAAGGACATAAATTTTCTTAATTTATCAAAGATTTCTTGGTAGTATAGATGTTGATGATAAGGGTCCTTGTTTTCAAAAGAAGGACTA
>NZ_JSWH01000001.1:0-309 GCF_000803325.1 Chrysanthemum yellows phytoplasma | reverse complement strand
GAGTTGTAGGATGATTACTATATTTGCTTTTACAATCTTTCCAAGTTTTAGTTAATAAATCATGGAGTATTTCATTTTTTATTAAGTCATAATTGTTTCTTGTTGTCTTTATTAAAATATTAGAATTTATTTGAGGATGATATTTTAGTTCTTTTTCTTTGGATAGTTGTAAATTGAGTGTTTTTGGTTCTTCTTGGTTTATTTCTAATGTTATTTCTTGTTGTATATGTGGATATAGAATTAAACCTAATAACAATATACTTATAATTACTAAGAATGATAAAACTTTAATATTTATTTTCAAATTAT
>NZ_JSWH01000222.1:0-294 GCF_000803325.1 Chrysanthemum yellows phytoplasma | reverse complement strand
TTTAGGAGCATATTTAACATTATGTTTAAAACCTTTTTGACCGCCTATAATCTGTTTAAATAAACCTTCTTTTCTAATTTGGGGAATGCTTATGTCATCAAAAATATTTATTTTATAAGCGTTTTTATGACTTTGTTTACTAAAATCAAAGTCTCCTCTGGTATAATTATAGTGAAGGTTTTTGTGAGTTAAGTAGCTTAATATAAACTCGGTTTTACCGAGTCTACTAAAGCCTTCAATCACAATGGATTTAGGGCGTTCACCTAATGATTGCACTGATAATTGTGTTTCAAT
>NZ_JSWH01000068.1:0-369 GCF_000803325.1 Chrysanthemum yellows phytoplasma | reverse complement strand
CCCAAGTTGAACCTCTATTGAGTTTCTTTCGTACCCTGGCAATCGATGTTTTCCATTTTCTTGCCAGTGTTTTCAAACAGCTATCTTCAGCTAGATAATTTAAATGGGTTAAAACACCTAGATTGTTAGCTAAACAGAAGTATCGGGTAAATTCCTCGGACAATTTTTTATAGGTACGGATTATTTCTAATTCGTCTCTATCCGCTAATGTTTCGTCGTGTTTCACCTTTCCCTGTTTTAACCAATTGTATTCATATCCATATTCCTTGGCTTTCGCTTTGGGAATCTGGATTTGAACTTTACCGTTTAAGGAATTCTTTGCAGTTTTCCTCTCACGAGTTTTATTGGTTGGTTTAACCTTAATCATGT
>NZ_JSWH01000067.1:0-496 GCF_000803325.1 Chrysanthemum yellows phytoplasma | reverse complement strand
TTTTTGTTCAATTTCTTTTGGGGTTTTTCCTTCTTGAGAAAGTTTTGTTGCGTATTCTGTTAACTCTTTTTTTAGTTTTGTCTCTTCTGCTGCTTTGATAGCATCTAAATCATAAACTTCTACTAAATTTGGGGGTGGTGTTTCACCTTTGGGGGTTGGTTCGTTAAAATAAAAAACTATTCCTGCATAAATAGCTGTTGTAATTAATATTGTTCCGCCTAAAAAAGGTCCTATAACTGGAATTCCAAGACAAGATAAGCCAAAAATAAAGCCAATTGCAATAATAATACTATTAAATATGTAAGGAATTAGTTTTAAAGGGAATCCTAGCCATTCTAAAAAATTCTTACCGCGTTCATTTATATAATAAGCCAAATCTTTGGTTTTTTCCCAAATAACTTTAGCCACTGGTCCAATTTTGGCTGCTGATTCAGGGAAGAATTTAGAAATTATTAACCATATTGCCCCTCCAATTATTGTGATTAGTAATAAAGTA
>NZ_JSWH01000221.1:0-285 GCF_000803325.1 Chrysanthemum yellows phytoplasma | reverse complement strand
TTGCCGAACTTTCTTGGCAAGCACAAAGCAATATGGGCTCTACCTTTAATCCGATTCTGCCTTTTGTAATGATATCTTGTTTTTATTTAAGCATCATTAGTATTGCTAATTTATTAGATAAAATATTTTCCAAAAATATCATTAATTTAAATAAGTAAAAATAGCTGTAAATTAAATATTACTCTAAAAAGATCATTTATAATGGTCTTTTTTTATTTGCCAAAAAAACTCTATAAGTATAAAAAATAAATGAATTTTAAAAAAATACACTTTTTTTATTTTATT
>NZ_JSWH01000220.1:0-410 GCF_000803325.1 Chrysanthemum yellows phytoplasma | reverse complement strand
GCGAAAGAATTAAGAGTTGCAGGATTTACTTTTCAACAATTAAAAGATGCAGGTTTTAGTTCTCAACAATTAAAAGATGCAGAATATACTGTTAGACAATTAAGACAAGCAGGATATACCGCGGAAAAATTAAAAGAAGCAGGATATACCGCGAGAGAATTAAATGATGCAGGATATACCGCGGAAAAATTAAAAGAAGCAGGATATACCGCGAAAGAATTAAGAGTTGCAGGATACAATTTGGGAATATTAAAACAAGCAGGATATACCACGAAAGAATTAAACGATGCAGGATACAATTTGTGATAAATAATAGCTGCTAATAAATAAAAGTATTCAAAGACGAGCGTAGCGAACTAGGCGTCCAGCCGAAGTATACTTAGATTAACTATTACACCCCTCCTATAAAG
>NZ_JSWH01000219.1:0-257 GCF_000803325.1 Chrysanthemum yellows phytoplasma | reverse complement strand
TAAAATCGAAGGAACACCAATGATTAAAAGAACCTACACCTTCTACGGACTCGCTGGCCTAGGACGCGGACAACACCAAGAATACGAACCAACCGACCTCCCCCCATACGCCAAAAACCCATTCAATAAATGGCACATCTTAAGTTTATCTTTTGACCCAGGAGAAGATTTCAATTATTTCCACACAAAACACAAACACAAAGACTCACAATTTAATGACCAAATGATAGTAGATCCATCAAATCACTACATAGAAC
>NZ_JSWH01000218.1:0-354 GCF_000803325.1 Chrysanthemum yellows phytoplasma | reverse complement strand
GTCTTTTGTTGGTTTTTTTTAGTTTTAAAAATTCTTTTTGTTTTCCAGGTAATGGTGCCATCTTTATGAATGGTTTTGATTTTTCCATTAGAAAAATAGATGTAAGTATTGCTGTTTTGACAGGTCTTTTTAGTTATGATCGCCATTTGATAGTACTCCTATTTGTTTAATAATTTGTTTGACATTGGATTTGATAGAATCACTTCCGTTTAAAATTAATTTATTAACTCCACTAGTATAATGAGTGAGATAATGATTGTATCCTTGACGAACGGTTTGAAAATAAGTTAATGATTGTCTTTCAATGAGATCTCTTTGATGGTTTTTTTGTTTTTTCTTTCTAGTTCTTCCGAT
>NZ_JSWH01000217.1:0-235 GCF_000803325.1 Chrysanthemum yellows phytoplasma | reverse complement strand
TTGGGTTTAGATTGATGAAGCTATCAATCCCCAGTTGATGGTGTTGGTTTTTATACCATGCTTTCCCATATTCTGGGTTCTTTTTCCAAATTGGCTTTCCTTTTTTAATTAGTTCATCCATTTTAAGGTCGATGTAATGTAAATATACATTCGCCAACAAGGAAGAAATGATTCCTCCTTGAGGAGAACCGGATAAGGATTCGTATTTGACCCCATCTTTCCTGAAGCCAGCTTT
>NZ_JSWH01000216.1:0-267 GCF_000803325.1 Chrysanthemum yellows phytoplasma | reverse complement strand
TGATGGATGGGACAAGGGAAACGATATTTGGTATTGAAGTTTGGGGGTATAATGTTTAGTTTTTTTAATAAAACAGTCATAGGGAAATTAGTTTGGATGTGTTTTATTTTTTCTTGATAATTCATTTATTTTAACTCCTTAATAAATTTTATTATTATTGTTCATAAACAAAAGAAAAACTGAAAGCATAAGGGTTCATTTGAATATAAAAAAAGACCTTCAATTTTGAAGGTCTTATAATATAAAAATAAAATTTAAAATTATAGA
>NZ_JSWH01000215.1:0-236 GCF_000803325.1 Chrysanthemum yellows phytoplasma | reverse complement strand
AAGCTCCATTCTGAAAAGACATTTTCAAAATAGGGGGTTAAGAGTTGTTCCAGGCATTTTTGTATCAACCGATCTTTGATGGTTGGTAATCCCAAGGGTCTAGTTCTTTTGTTATCACTAGGAATGAGAATTCTTTTAACTGGTTCCGGATTATAACCATTATTAACGTATTCCTGATGGTATTTTTCTAGTTTTCCTAGATTAATTCCATTAATGGTTTCATTGTCAACGCCTGG
>NZ_JSWH01000214.1:0-681 GCF_000803325.1 Chrysanthemum yellows phytoplasma | reverse complement strand
GAGCAATCCCCAACCTAAAACTGATAACCAAAATCAACCTACTTTAACCTCTAAAACCAACTCTCAACAAGAACAAGAAACATATAATAATATTATTAATAAAATTGAAAAAGAAGTTGATAAATTAACCAAACAACAAGAACAAACTCCATCACTTAAATATCCTCATAAAACTTATTATCAAAATGATGGCAAAACAATTAGCAATATTCAAGAACATAACCAAAACACAGGGATTATGCAAAAATCAATTCATTTTTATGATGATGGCAAAACAATTAGAAAAATTAATGAATACAATCCTGACAAATTAATTAAAGAAACTTATTACAACCAAGATGGAACTGTTAAAGAAATAATAAATCATTAATCATGAATAAAAAAAGAAAAATTATATTAATAATTTGGACTATATTTATTGCAATTATTCTTTTAATCCTGTTATTACTTTTAGGTTTAAGATTACCTAAATTCATTAAATCAAAACAATTAAAAACTGAAAATCAAGTTCAAAACCAATCTAAATATCAAACTCAATATATTTATGATACAAATAAGGTTCAAAATATTGTTAGATTATTAATTGAATTAAAAATATTAAAACAATTAAAAAACAAACAATTACAAAAACAAGTTGAAAAACAAAAAGAAAATCAACCAATAAATAATTTAGATTTCTTT
>NZ_JSWH01000213.1:0-729 GCF_000803325.1 Chrysanthemum yellows phytoplasma | reverse complement strand
GGCAACAAGTTGGGTTTTGCCCTTGATGGATGGGACAAGGAAAACGGTGGTGATTATTAAAATTTAGAGGTAAAATTTTTAATTTTTTTAATAAAACTGACATGGGAAAATGGGTTTGAATGTTTTTTATTTTATTTTGATAATTCATTGAGTTGACTCCTTAATAACTTTCTAATGGATAAGGTAAAATATAACCGATTTCTTGAAAGGTTTGAGTGTTCATTTCAAAGTGATAAACTAAGTTCTTTTTAGTACCACTGCGATTCTTTTTAATAGATAATTCAATGATTTTTTGAGATTCGTTATTTTTTGATGCTAAATATAATTGATTAAAATTTTGATTATAGATATTTAATGGTTTTTCTTAGTCTTTGGATAGTTTTGGTTGAAATTTAGACATCATTAAGACAAGATCTGAGTTAGTTTCGATGCCACCACTTCCTTTTAAAGCGGTTATTTCAGGGGATTTACCTTGGTAATGGCTGTATGTATCTCTTGAAAATTGAGATAAAATGATAATAACAAGGTTTAATTCCATGGCTAATTGTTTGAGTTTTGTCATAATTTCGTCAATGGCTAACCGATCATTTTCTAAATAATTACTAGTTTTAGTAATTTGAAGATGGTCAATGACGATGATTTCAGCTTTGTTTTCTAAATGTAAACGATAAACTAAATCAATGACATAATCGATGTTTTTGCTTTTATCGTAACTAAATGATAAATTTA
>NZ_JSWH01000212.1:0-433 GCF_000803325.1 Chrysanthemum yellows phytoplasma | reverse complement strand
TATCCAAAGACAAAGAAAAACCCATAAATATATATAATTCAACCTTAGAAGAGCTATATTCAGATTATAATGACAATGAAAATCAAAAAATAATCGAAGTATGTATCAAAAAAAATAGAAGTGGTACCAAAAAAACCTTAATTTATCACTTTGAAATGACCACTCAAACCTTCCAAGAAATCGGTTATGTTTTGCCTTATAAAATAGAAACTTATTATTAATCAAAAAAACTAGGAGTTAAAATAAATGAAAAATAATTCCAAACAAATTATAAAATAACACTAAATCAACTCTAAAAAAATAATAATCATAAAAAATGTGTTAAATATATAATGAAAAAGAATAGAAATAAAATAAATATATAAATATGAACTAAATCACAATAAAATACAATACTTAAATTATTATACTTATAATAATGAATTAAAAAATA
>NZ_JSWH01000211.1:0-794 GCF_000803325.1 Chrysanthemum yellows phytoplasma | reverse complement strand
GTTGGAGAGTCCATAATTATAATAAAAATATTATAAAATAATGTATTCAACTTATCATTTTTTGATATAACATAAGTGTATTGAGCTAAACACTTTTTATGAATGATTAATATTTAATATTTAAATATGTTAAAATAATTAATGATTCTATGTATATGTTGGTTCAGCTCTATATATGTAGGGTCATTTTTGTTATATTAAGCCCACATTCAAATATATAAAAAAAAATAGCTATATAAATAAACCCTCTTGGCAAAAGAAACGATTTATATAACTATTATGAAATGATGCATTAAATGCAAAACCTTAATTTAAACATTAGCGCATTTATTGATAAAATAAATGATTACGCTATCTTTATCATAACATTTCTTAAAACTACTTGCAACAATATAATTGCTATTAAAGATTGTAGTTTTGGTAATTTATTAAATAGTACAGGTATAATTATTAGTTTCGTTTTATCTATATTTTACATTTTAATCTTTATTACTTTATTATGTTTTTTAGGTTCTATCTTTAACATTATAAAAACAATAATAAAATATACTATTTATTGCCCAATTAAATATTTTATTTTAGGAATATATTATTTTATACTATTATTAAAATATTTATTTACTCCTAAATCAAAATTAAAACAACCAATTAAAACTAATAACTTGAATCTAGATGATTTAAACAAATTACAAAGAAAGATAAATTATTTAGAATATAAAATTAATTTACAAAAAAAACAAAATATAATTAAACCAGTATATAATCAAAATTATAAAAAAAAGGATTAAAATTAT
>NZ_JSWH01000210.1:0-363 GCF_000803325.1 Chrysanthemum yellows phytoplasma | reverse complement strand
TGGTACCAAAAAAACCTTAGTTTATCACTTTGAAATGACCACTCAAACCTTCCAAGAAATCGGTTATATTTTGCCTTATAAAATAGAAACTTATTATTAATCAAAAAAAAATAGGAGAAAAAACAATGAAAAATAAACTCAATCAAATAATAAAACACATTAAAGAAATAGAAAAACAATTAAAAATCATCAAAAATTATGTTAAATATAATATAAAGAATAGGAGGGGGATAAAAGTGAATCAAAATATAAAAAATAATAACGAAAAAGTTAATGTTTTTGATGTTGTTAACTTTTTACTCAAACATTTTGATACCGATAAATATAAAATTAATAATATGAAAATTGCTCAGATCGGAAGAG
>NZ_JSWH01000066.1:0-308 GCF_000803325.1 Chrysanthemum yellows phytoplasma | reverse complement strand
TTTGGAATTAATAAAATTAGCTGTTTTAATTCTTGTTTCGTTCATTAGTAAAGTGTTTTGATGAGACAAAACGCCAAAAGATTTGGTATTGAGTCCATTTGTGTTATAAAATCTAGTCAATTCATCTATTACTTTTTGAGGTTTTAAAGAAGTAGCAGCATTATCAAAGTAAACAATCTTGGGGTTGGTTTTGAAAATTGGGAAAAGACATCGAAAAGGATTATTTTGCATTTTGGAAACCTCTTAATTTGTTAAGACATATTTTTTCATAAATGAATTAATAAAATAAATAAAAAGTTATTAATAAT
>NZ_JSWH01000209.1:0-268 GCF_000803325.1 Chrysanthemum yellows phytoplasma | reverse complement strand
TTCAAATAATTATTTTAAACGTCTTTAAGGGGCAAAATAATGCGTTTTAGAGGTATTAGGGTTTTTATTAAATGTGTTTTTAAATGCTTCTTGATCTTGATTTAGTTTTTTTCTTATGGGGATTTAGTATTAAATTTCTTAGTATAAAGGGTGATGTATTGTTTGACTGGGTTGAAGTGGAGGTAGTAGGTTTGTTTTTATTTAATTATTAAAATACACCCCATGAAAAAATTTCTATTAAATTAATAATGTATTTTTTTTATATTAA
>NZ_JSWH01000208.1:0-397 GCF_000803325.1 Chrysanthemum yellows phytoplasma | reverse complement strand
CCCGGAGGTACCCGCGCCTTCGTTAGCGGCAATTTTATTAAATGCGGTTAACGCATTATAAAAGTTATTCATTCCTTATTGTAGTTCTCTTTTTAAAGAGTAGCCATTTGATGAACAATATTGAATTTTATCCCGTGTTCGCCAAAGTTTAGTTTCTATTGAAACCGTTGTTGACATAGTATATCAATCCCTTTGCCACTGAATAAATAGTAAATTACTTTCTTCTTTCGCCCTATAAGAGTCGTTAACTCTTTTCTCGGTAAGCCGATTAACTAAATTATTCCAAATTTAGGTTTACCCTTACGACTACTAAAAAGATTCTTTATCCTTGACCATCCAGACTTTCATTTCCAGATTAGTAAACTTAATTACTTAGTTTTAGGATTCTCCAAGTTAC
>NZ_JSWH01000207.1:0-340 GCF_000803325.1 Chrysanthemum yellows phytoplasma | reverse complement strand
ATCTAAATATTTCATCATAAATTAATTGTTTACGTTCTTCTTTTTGATTTTGACGAACGTATTTTTTATGTCTTGGGGTGCCTTCTTCAATGAAGTCGCCATCTTTTTTTATATAAGAAATTGATTTTCCTACATTACGAGCAGTTTCAATTTTGGGATGAAAACCTTCAATGTCAAAGAATTGCGCTGTTCCCTTTTTTTAGACAAATTTTGATTTAAAAATTGCTCTTTAAAACTAAAAATTAAGTAGATAATTTCATATCTTTTCAAACTAAAGAAATATTGTTTTTATTTAAAAAAGTGTATAAACTTTTTTTGATAATTCTTTAGTTTCAAAAGA
>NZ_JSWH01000206.1:0-287 GCF_000803325.1 Chrysanthemum yellows phytoplasma | reverse complement strand
TAGCAGTTTTGTTTTCGCCTTCGTTATTAGTATATTTTTCAATTGACAACGTTCCTTCTACATATACTTTTGAACCTTTATGTAAATACATACTCATGTTTTCAGCTTGGGTTCTAAAAACAACACATGGAATGAATTGAGTTTTATCTTTATTATTAACTGCTAATTGAAAATTAACTTTAGATATTTGACCCTCATTAGTATTAATAAGTGTTGGATCTAAGTCATGGGTGATATTACCGATTAATTGTACTTTGTTTAACATTTTATTTCTCCTTTCTTTTTAT
>NZ_JSWH01000205.1:0-421 GCF_000803325.1 Chrysanthemum yellows phytoplasma | reverse complement strand
CAAACAACTTATTTAAAACAATTAAGCAAAATAAAATACAACTAAGACCTTCAAATCGAAGGGCTTTTTTTATATCCAATTTTCTTGAAAGGAAAAAAATATGAAATTATTAATAAAAATATTATCTTTGTTTTTTAAATCTTTGTCATTTTGTATTATTTTTTATATTTTGTCATCACATATTTCTTCTTTATTTTTACACTTATTTTGTACATTTTATATCTCTCATTTTATAAATAAAATAATTGATTTTATTTTTTTACAGGTGTTTGCTTAATATTAATTTTTAGGATAGCAACATTTTAAGAAAATTAAACAAAATAAATTTTAACTAAGACTCTCATCACGAGAGTCTTTTTTTATACCCAAATTTTTAAAAAGGAGCATAAAATGAAATTAATTATATTCGAAGGACTCGACG
>NZ_JSWH01000204.1:0-324 GCF_000803325.1 Chrysanthemum yellows phytoplasma | reverse complement strand
CAATATTTTTACGGTCATCGTAAAATCACTGATTTATATCAAAAAACCTTTAACGAGTTCATCACCAAGAAAAAAGTTTATCTCATCATGAAAAAAAATGACATTAGTTGTCGTTTAAGAATTAAAAAAAATTTTACTTACCGTAATTTAAAAAATAATCTCCAAATAATTCCTAATTTAATCAATCAAGAATTTATGGCTACTAAACCTCTTCAAAAACTCTTTACTGACATCACTTATTTCAAAACTAATCAAGGGGTTTTTGTAGGCGATTACTGAGTTTTTTAAAAATATTGTTTCTTTTAAAAAAAATCTTTTTCTTAT
>NZ_JSWH01000203.1:0-291 GCF_000803325.1 Chrysanthemum yellows phytoplasma | reverse complement strand
AGAGTCTTTTTTTATTTAGAAAGGAATAATCAAATGAATCAATTAACTAATTTTCATTTCAACAACATTAATGTTTTTAACCACCAATCTTTGTGTGTTAACATCACTAAACAAATAATCCAACCATCTTTATTCAACAAACCATTTAACGAATATATGATAAAAACCCATAACCTTCTAAACGAATATCTTAATAATAAACAACACAATTCTCAAAGTCAAAAAGTAATCCGTGGTAAAATTAATGAATATTTCATTTTATATATTTTCAAAACAAAGGAATCATCAATT
>NZ_JSWH01000065.1:0-479 GCF_000803325.1 Chrysanthemum yellows phytoplasma | reverse complement strand
ATCTTTATCATGTAAAATAAAAGCATAATTTTGAATGGCATTTTTTTTAGCTTCTAAAATATTTTCTATTTTTGGTTGATTAATTAAATTACTATTAATAACAAGTTCACAAATTCTTAATTTCATTTTATTAGATTCCTTTATTGCTTAATTATAGACTCTCCAACCTACTCCTTTATCGTCTAACACGACAAAGGCGCTCGATAAAATATCCAATTTTATTATAACATAATTGTGCAACTTTTGCAACAAATATTAACCTTTTTTTGTTGTAAATCAAATATAAAAAAACTATAAAAACCTAGTAAAAACCTTATCTTTTTATTTTTTTGTGCAACCAATTACACACCATAAGATACACACCATAAGACAAGCCCTTTATGGTGTGTAAAATCCTGATGTTTTTATAACTTTTGCAACCTATATTATCAGGGGATGGCACCAAATTAACAAAAATCAAGGAAAAACCTAGCGATTTT
>NZ_JSWH01000064.1:0-435 GCF_000803325.1 Chrysanthemum yellows phytoplasma | reverse complement strand
AAAATATAGTTTGATATAACTCTTATAGCTCTTTTATATCCTGAAAATTTTCAAGTTCATTACGTTACAATTAAACGTACTCAAAGAACCTTGGGACATACTTCTTGCAAAGTTTTAAAATCTGATCCCAAAACAGAAACACTCCTTAATTTTGGAGGAACTGCTGCTGAAAATATTTTAGCCAAAAACCATCAAATGAAACGTTTACAAGTAGGAAAAGGCTCTGGTTCTGACCATAATAGTGCTAAACATAACTTAAATAAATTCTCTCCTTATCCTCAAAAAGATTTTAATGCCTTTTTACAAAAAACAGAACATTTATTATAAAATAATAAAGATGCCTTAGATGAAATAGCCCGTAAATTATTAATTAAAAAAACTTTATCTCAAAAAGATTTAGATGAAATTACTAAAAAATATCCTTTAAAAAAAGTT
>NZ_JSWH01000202.1:0-352 GCF_000803325.1 Chrysanthemum yellows phytoplasma | reverse complement strand
CAATTATCTCATTAGTTTTAGAGTTAGATTTAAATGAATCAAAAGAATAATCAGGTTTGAAAAACTCTTCTTCATCTTCTAACTCTTCTTTTTTTTAGTAAATCTTTTATTTAAAACTTGTTCTACAAAATCTATTTTTTCGTAATAAAAATCACGATCAAGATTAATTATAAATTCATCTAGAGTTTTTTTAACTTGAAATAAAGTTAATTTATCATCATGATAATATTGTTCTTTTAATCTAAATATTTCATCATAAATTAATTGTTTACGTTCTTCTTTTTGATTTTGACGAACGTATTTTTTATGTCTTGGGGTGCCTTCTTCAATGAAGTCGCCATCTTTTTTTATA
>NZ_JSWH01000201.1:0-1100 GCF_000803325.1 Chrysanthemum yellows phytoplasma | reverse complement strand
AATATTTCTTTAGTTTGAAAAGATATGAAATTATCTATTAATTTTTAGTCTTAAAGAATAATTTTAGAGACAAAAGTTGTCTAAAAAAATGCAACAGCGCATGAGTTTGATAAAAAGTAGTTTCTAAATATAGAATAGAATTTTGGTCTGCAAAACAATTATTTTTTATTTCTTCTTTTTTATAGTCTAATAAATGTTTTAATTCAAAGTAATATTTACTTATTTTTTTAATAGCTAATAAAAGATATTTAGTTTTAATAAGGGTTACTTGAAATAATAAAGCATCTCTTTCTTTTTTAACCATAGGATAAAAAGTTGTTTTAAATTCGCTGTCTATACAATTTTTCCATTGTTGACAAGTTTGACATTTTTTAAAATGGTTTTGGGGTTTTTCGCTATATTGGTATATATCAAAAGATTCAAGTTTTTTATTAAATTTATTTAAACATTTTATTTGTGATTCTAATTCTTTTATTTCTTCTATTAAATGTTTGTGTTCTTTCACTAAAGGACTTAAGTTTTCTTGAAGATTTGTAATTTGAGTTTGAATTGGGGGAAGTTCGTTATTTGTAATATTATTGATTTGAGTTTGATTAGATTGAACGGTGCTTTGTATATTTCCAATTCGTTCTTGAATATCACTATTATTCCTTCTTATTTCTTCTAAATTGCTTTCTGAGTAATTTTGTGATGCAGAACTTGGTTCGTTTTGGATTTGATTTCCCAAATTTGTAATTTGTCCTTGCAAAGTAGTATTGTTATTTTTTAAAGTTTCTAAATTGTTTTCTAATTGTGTTTTTTTGCTTTTTGCTTCTAATTATTGATTTTTCAAAGGAATTATTTGATTATGTAATTCGTCTTTATTATTTACTTTTTGATTCTTTTCTGTTGTTAAATTCTCTATCTTTTCTTTATTTTGAGCTTGTTTATCTTCAATATAATCTTTTCTTTTTCTTTCCAAATAATCAGTTTCTAATTTATTTTTAGGAATTTCATTAAAGTTATTTTTAATTATTTCATTATCTAATTTACTTATTTTTATATTATTTTCTTCTAATGATGTTTCTTCTAAAATATCATTGACTTTATTAATAGTTTGT
>NZ_JSWH01000200.1:0-492 GCF_000803325.1 Chrysanthemum yellows phytoplasma | reverse complement strand
CAGTAACAAATAATGCCCCCGATACAAAACCAATAGTAAAATTTGAATCAGTCATTTTGATTTTCCTTTCCGATTGGTGTGTTGTTTTTTTGAGATTTTAACAATCTTTTTCTTTCTTTTTTAAATTGCCAAATAGCTACTTATGTTTTTGTTGTTCTATTTGAGATAATATTTTTTCTTGCACAGTTTTTATTTGTTCTAGTTTTTGAAGTAATAATTGTTCTTGATGTTCTTGTTTGGTGTTTTTTATTTCTAAAGTTTGAAGTTTTTTATTAGAAATAGTTTCTTTAATAAAAACAATTATATTTGTCATTAATTTGAAAATAGGTTTAAAACCAGTAACTATTAATATTGTAAATAGAGTTGTTTGGATTCCATCCAATCTTCTTTCCATGATTTCAGCAGCGGTAAATCCTTTAGTGTAATTTAATATAAAATTACTAATTATTGTAAATATTGAAAAAATCCACATTATTTCCTACTTTCTTAATA
>NZ_JSWH01000199.1:0-301 GCF_000803325.1 Chrysanthemum yellows phytoplasma | reverse complement strand
TATTTAATTCTTGTTGTTTTTTGGTTATTTTTTGTGTAATTTCAGATAATTCATTAGTTTTTTGTTGTAATATGGATTTATAATTATTGAGTTTAGTTGGTGGTGGAGTTTCGCTTACGTTATGACTAAATTGAAACATCCAATCTGTTGGACTTTTTGTGGTATTGTATATTCGGTGTATTACATTTAGGTCTTTGTCTTTTATGTAGAAAAAATTAGAGTGAAAATCAAATTGAATATAGTAATACTTGACATTGTTAATTTTTATTTCTAGGCTATTTATTGTTTGTTTATTTTCGTT
>NZ_JSWH01000198.1:0-319 GCF_000803325.1 Chrysanthemum yellows phytoplasma | reverse complement strand
TATAATGGATATATAAATTACCGTTTTGACATTTTTTTTAATTATTATTGCCATTCTTTATTTCTCCTATTTTTTTGATAATGCATTGCTGATTAAATTTAGCATCTTTATCATTCATATTATTTAAGATGATTTTAGTTCCTAGGTTTTGTTTTTTCAAAAATTCATAATATCCCTTTTCTACTTGTTGAAAATAAGTTAAGGAACTAGTTTCAATCACATCTAATTTGTGATTCTTTTGGTTTATTTTTCGTTCCAAACCTAATTGAGGATTAATTTTTAGATAAATAGTGATATCAGGTTTGATGAATTTTTTACT
>NZ_JSWH01000197.1:0-1545 GCF_000803325.1 Chrysanthemum yellows phytoplasma | reverse complement strand
TTAGTTTGAAAAGATATGAAATTATCTACTTAATTTTAAGTCTTAAAGAACAATTTTAAAGACAAAATTTGTCTAAAAAAACGGAACAGCGCAATTAACGCTTTTACAGGCAATGCCGTGACTAAAACTAAAGTGTTTTATGATAAAGCTATCCAACCAATTCGTCAAGTTATCGAGTATATCTATAATAAAGTAACAGGTAATGATAAAATCCTAATCAAAATCCTTCGCCAAAAGAGAAATTAGGTTATTATCTAGCCACTACTTTAAGCGTCATCGGAATTTGTTTATGACTTGGAAAAATCGGTCATTGGTTAAAAAGTGGCAAGAAAAAGACTATCAAAAAAGGAACTAAAACTATCATTAAAAAGAAAGCTACTTCCAAACCCATCTTACAAGCACCATCTATTCAACAACCATTCAATCCAACTATTATTGAAAATGAAGAATCAACTTTAACTAATAATAATGAAGTTAAAGAAGAAACAACTCAAGAAGAAAGTAAAACTGGTAACCTTAACAATCCCTGATAAAGGTTCAGTTGAACCAACAACTGAACCTACCTTATTGCAACAAGAACAACTCCAACACACACTACCACTTGGCGAGGAATTAAAAGAAACTAACAAAACAAGGGAAACTCAACAATTAACTCCTGAAGAAATCATCAAAGCGAAAAACTTATTAGAAATCCAACTCCAACAAGAAAAAATTAATAGTTTAACTTTAGAAACTCAAAAAGCCAATTTAGAACATGATCTAACTCAAAAACAAGAAGAATTAGAAAACAATCAAAAACTATCGAAACAAGAAAAACAAGAACTTCAAAAAGAAATAAATCAACAAACTGAAAAAATCCGTTCTAAAAAATGAAATCTTTACCCAAGATCAAAAGATTAATCAATTAGAAACTGATCTTCACCAAGAAAAAACGATCAACACGGAAAAAGAAAAACAAATTAATCAATTAATCAATCAAATCAACGAACAAAACCAAATGACCGAACAACTCCAAAACCAACTCCAAGAACAAAAATCTTTAATCGAAAGGAAAAACCAAGAATTAATAACCAACCAAGCTTTACCTGAACAAGAAAAACAAGAACTCAAAAAGGAAATCAATCAATTAACTAATAATTTTCAACAAAAAGAAAAAGAATATCAAGCAACTATCTACCAAAAAGAACAAGAAATCACCCACTTAAACCAAATCATCAACGAACAAGCAAATGAAATTAACCGTTTAAGTGAGGAATTAGAACAACAAATCGACAAATGGGTAAAACAAGGCCTTCATATCGAAACTTTAGAAGGAACAATTAAGGCTTTAGAAAATGCTTCTGCTAAATATATTGAAGAAAACGCCGAACTCCGTCATGAAATCAATAAACTCAAAGAACAAATAAAAGACGAACAAAAAGCCCATGAAGCAACTAAAATAACCTTAGAAGACAATAAAAATAAATTAATCGAAAAACGAGAAAAATTACAAAAAATAGAAGAAATGATAAAAGTACAAGAAAATACTATAGTGCCGCAATTCAA
>NZ_JSWH01000196.1:0-881 GCF_000803325.1 Chrysanthemum yellows phytoplasma | reverse complement strand
AAAAAGTAAGCAAATTTAGCTTGACTACAATATAATTGGCATTGAACTTGGGCCCAGTAGTATTGAGGGATATTTTCTAGTTGAGGGTGAGTTAAAAAATTAGTCCAAGTGGATGAGACTTCTTGGTTTTCGTTAACGAAAGGACATTTAATTTCTAAAACAGCTTGATGTTGTTCATTGTAACCATCTAAAGATGCGGAAAAAATGTTAACTTGATCATCAGTGAAAATGGTGTCTTCAAAAGTTAAATTGGTTTTTTGTATGAAAAACTGGCGATCGATCGGTTCCATTTTTTGCCCATGCAATGTATATTGATTAGCCGTAAAAGTGGTACCAAAGAGTTTATCATGGACTAATTGTGTCATGGAACGGAACGGATCTAAACCTGTAATCGCAGCAATTTCGGAAGCGTTAATGTATTTTTTGCGGTGTTGATACCATAATTGGGTTCTTTGATTTAAGTTTTTGATTCTCATGGTTATTTACCTTTCTTAAATATTTTCTTTAATAAGAATAAAAGATATTTCCCTAAATAATAAAAGAAAAGAAAAAGATGATAAAGACATTTAAAAAGAAAATCAATTAAATACAAAAGATGAGGAAGAAATAATAAAATAATTATTAATAAACCTAAGTTTAACCATTGATTTTGATAAGTAAAGAAATAATGACTGATAATATTAAGGTTGTTGTTTAACTTAGTTAACCAAGTATTAATTAATTTCCACATGATGATTTGGTCGCTTCATAGTTAAATATTGGTAAAATTGAACCACTATTCCTTGTTTTAATTGGTAAATACTTAGTTTGACAGTGAAAAGATAAAATTTAATAACATAATAAATAGTGATAATTGGAAGAAATGAAAATAAAATAATGAT
>NZ_JSWH01000195.1:0-855 GCF_000803325.1 Chrysanthemum yellows phytoplasma | reverse complement strand
ATGAAACTATCTTAAAAAACCTGATTCATTAATTTATTTAGATATTGACCCTTTTATCGGAAGAACTAGAAAGAAAAAACAAAAAAACCATCAAAGAGATCTCATTGAAAAACAATCATTAACCTATTTTCAAACTGTTCGTCAAGGATACAATCATTATTTAACTCATTATACTAGTGACATTAAGAAATTAATCTTAAATGGAAGTGATCCCATTACATCTAATATTCAAAAAATTATGAAATATCTAGGAGAAAGATAATGGCCATTGTTATTAAGAAAAAATGTCAAAACGGTAATCTTTATTTTTATTACCATAACGGAAAAATTAAAACCATCAAACCTGATGGGACTGTTACTTGGAAAACGAAAAAAATTAAGAAGAAAAGACCTTAAAAAAAGGTCTTTTTTTCTTGAGAAAGGAAGCAAAATGTTAAATAACGAAGATTTTTACCACATTAAACAATTCAATATTAACACTCAATGTGTTGATATTTTAAAAAAACTTTTTCATAAATCATCATTTTCACTTAATTTTAATGAATATATGTGTCATCATCACCATCTACTCAATCAATATTTAACTGATAACAACTATCACTCTCAAAGCCAAAAAGTCATCCGCGGTAAAATCAATGAATATCTCATTTTATTCTATTTTCAAAACCAAGGAATCATCAATTTATATCCTCAAGCTTATTTATTTTTTATCCCTGACATTAAATTTGATTTAGTGTTATTTACGAAAAATAAAAGGATTGTCGCTTTTAATTTTAAAACATGTCTTCGTGATCGCTATAAACAAGCCATGGTAGAAGCCCAACAACTAAAAAAAATCGATACTCGTTTTGAATT
>NZ_JSWH01000194.1:0-1320 GCF_000803325.1 Chrysanthemum yellows phytoplasma | reverse complement strand
CGTAATATGTAGGGTCATTTTTATACCCCAACCTATATATATATGTTGTAAAATATAAAAATCCTGAGTATTTACGCCATAGAGGGCTTGTCTCTATGGCGTGTTGTAATTGTTGCAATAAATTGTTTTTTTTATTAGGTTTTTTAAGTAATATTCAATTTATTGATTACAACAAAAAAAATACTTTAAATGTTGCATATATATGTTATAATAATATCGAGCGCCTTACCTGTGAACTATCAGGTAAGGAGTAGCGAGAACGAACCAACCGCCTTTGCTGCGTTAGGCAGTAAAGGAGTAGGTTGGAGAGTCCATTAAAAATATTAAAAGGAATCTATTAAAATGAAATTACGTATCTGCGAACTTGTTATTAATAAAAATTTAATTACTAAAACCAAAATAGAAACTATTTTAGAATCTAAAAAAAAAGCCATTCAAAATTATGCCTATATTTTGCATGATAAAGATATTTATCAAAATGATAAAGAGGCTCAATTGAATGGTAAAAAAGTAGGAGATATAAAAGCTCCTCATTGGCATATATATTTAAGATTTAATAATGCATATGATACAAAAAATATCGCTAAATGGTTTAATACTGAGGATAATTTTGTTTCCAAAATTAAAGGTAGATTCAGTGATGCTTTAATGTATATGATTCATGCTAATCGTTCTGATAAATATCAATATGATGAAAAAGAAGTAGTTAGTAATTTTGATTGGAAAAGCGAAGCTCAACAAGATATTTTTAATAGAAAATATAAAATGGATGCTCGCTTAAAAGATATTTTACTTAAAATAGATTCAGGAGAAATTAAAGAATACAATATAAATGATAATATTAATATTCTAGAAAATAATATCTATTCTGCTGCAATAGAAAAAGCATTTAAGTTTAGAATTAGAGATTTAAAAAAGAAAGTTAGACAAATGGAATGTGTTTTTATAACTGGTATGAGTGGTTCAGGTAAATCTACTCTTGCCAAAAAAATAGCCAAAGATAAAGGTTATAATGCTTATGTTTCATCTGGTAGTAATGATATTTTAGATGATTATTGCGGTGAGGAATGTATTATTTTAGATGACCTACGTTCTTATTGCCTAGGTTTATCTGATTTAATAAAAATGTTAGATAATAATACTTCATCATCAGTTAAGAGTCGTTATAAAAATAAAGTTTTAGAATGTCAATTAATTATTATTACTACTATTAAAAGTATTGATGATTTTTTTGATGATATTTTCAAAGATAAAGATGAAAGTATTATTCAATTAAAACGTCGTTGTAAGTTTCATATTAAAATAGATTCAAAATATATT
>NZ_JSWH01000193.1:0-1966 GCF_000803325.1 Chrysanthemum yellows phytoplasma | reverse complement strand
TTTATACTGCAATAACTCGTGCTAAACGTGATATTGAAATTTTAACTTTAAATGATTCTTCTATTTTTATAGATTATTTTTATTCTTTAATAAAAAAAGAATTAATTTCTGATGATTTTATAAAAGGATTAAATGATAAAATTTTTGATTTAGATTATTTAAAAATTTGTTTACCTAATTCAAAAGATATAGAAATTTATGATGAATTATCTACTACTATTAAAATTTATAATGAAAAAGTTAACCAATTAGAAAAACAACATAAATTTAATCAAATTACTGAATCTTATTATAAGAAATGTTATTTAAAATTATGTGTTTTATTTAAGGAAATTTCTAAAAATATTTATAAAGTACAAAAAAAAGATAATGGCTATGAGACTCGTTTAAAAGGGTTTAATTATTCTATGTTTGAACCTTTGGAACGAATTAAATGTTATAAAAAACATTTAAAAGAAAAAAAAGAAGAAAGGTATTTGTCATTAAGTGATGATGATTTGAAATTGGATTATTCTTTTAAAAAACAATTAAAAGAAATTAAATTGCAAGAAATTAAACCAAAATCAAAAATTTTAAGACATTATCGAGATTCTTCACAAAATGCTAAGGATAAACTTTTATATAATTTCAAAGATTCTAAAAAAATATCTTTTATTACTTTGACAGCTCCTTATGATGATTTAAAAGGTAAAACTATAAAATATACTCATGAACCTGATATTATGGGGCAGGTAAGGAAACGTTTTATTCGTTTAGTGAGAAAAAATTATTTATCAAATTTATTTCAACAATTCTCTCAAAAAGATTTGGTTTATTCCAAAATGCAAGATTTTCGTTATTTTTGGTCTTTGGAAACTACTAAATTAGGAGTTATTCATTATCATATTATTTTTAATATTGATGTTTTAAATTCTTTTGGTGTATATTCTCGTTATTTGTGTACTGATAAAGATTATGCTTTGGGTTTAAAAAACCGACCTATTAAAGGAAATAAGAGTATTTTTTATGATGATTATTTAATGCATAAAATAGATGAAAAAGGTAATATTAAAATACCTCAAAATTATTATGAGAAAAAGAATGTTAAAGTGTCAAAAATTACTTTGCTTTGGGCTAATGCTTATGCATCTGTTATGAATAAAAATAATATAAAACATTATAAACATTTAAATCCAATTAGTCAAAATGTTCAAATTTTTAGACCATCAAAAACAAATCTTTTATTTGAAAAAATTGAAATTAGTAAATGTAAAGTTTTTTATAAAGGTACTTTTGATAAAAAAGATTATGTTAATAAAATTGTTTCATATGTTAGTAAATATGTTTCTAAAAATGATAAACAAATTGAATCAAATTCTAATAAAGGAATTGATTTTTATAGTCGTCATTTGTTTGGATTTTCTCGTACATGTTTTTCTTGTCCTCAAGAATCTTTTTTGGCATTATTTCCTTATGATATAATTAAAGAAATAGAATTAAGTTCATTTCCAATTGTTAATTTTAACTTTTCTAATATATTTGAATGGAATATTAAACAAAGAGTTAATGGAAGAAATATTAAAATTCCACATAATTTAACTTTGTTGTTTAAATCTTATATGAATCCAAATCAATTTCAAAATTCTAATTATTTTAGTTTAAATTTATCTAGTATTCAACCAAAAAATTATTTTCTTAATAAGAATTTTAAAAAATATTTTAAATTACAAAAACTTAAATTAAAACTTAAAAAAGATTATGAAAAACAAGATATTAAAATATTAAATAAAGTTGAATGTCAATATTGGTATAGATATCTTGAAAATAATTATATTCAAAGTTTACAACTTTCTCCTTAATTTAATTTTGATTAAATTAGTTTAAATTAAATATTTTTAATTAATTTTGCTGTCTAATTATTGGACGGCTTTTGTTGTTGGAAAAAAATAAATAAAATTATTTATAAATTTCAAAAACTTAAAAAAAA
>NZ_JSWH01000192.1:0-318 GCF_000803325.1 Chrysanthemum yellows phytoplasma | reverse complement strand
GTTATTACTTTCTTTTCCTACAGTTACTTAGATATTTCAGTTCACTGCGTTCCTTTCAATCAATTAGTTACCTAATAAATTGATACTATAACTACTTATAGTAGGTTGCCCCATTCGGAAATCCACGGATCTACACTTATTTACAGCTCCCCGTAGCGTATCGCCGTTAATTGCGTCCTTCATCAGCTCTTGGTGCCTAGGCATCCACTGTGCGCTCTTATTTCCTTTAATGTTCCGGAAAAATAACTATTATTTACCTAATTTTCAAAGAATTTGTGTTCTTACGACACCTATAACTCTGGTGGGCCTAAATGGACT
>NZ_JSWH01000191.1:0-404 GCF_000803325.1 Chrysanthemum yellows phytoplasma | reverse complement strand
AAAAACGGAACAGCGCACTTTATCTAAAAGTTTAGTATTTTTATCAACTTTAAACTCTTTGACAACTTTTCCTTCTTGATTATAAAATTTCACTTTTAAAACTTGTGATTTAGGACATAAAAGATAACCAAGTACACCACCTACTACTAATAATGCAAGTACTGTCCATGTAACAACCTTTTTTTGGTAAAATCTGTACAAAAATATTTTTTTAACGCACTAAAAAAATTCTTTACTTTTGATTTCCGATTTGCTTGATTGGCTTTTGGAACTCCTTTATTTTTCTTTGACATTTATTTTCCCTTTATTTCCTTTTCTTTTTATATGATTTTATATTTTATATAATATTGCAAAAATACTTTCTAATATTGTTTTATATAAATAGTAAAATTGCAGTAATTTTG
>NZ_JSWH01000190.1:0-1217 GCF_000803325.1 Chrysanthemum yellows phytoplasma | reverse complement strand
CAAAATATCGATACAACAAAATTAGTCGAATATGGTTTTATCAAAGAAAAAACCAATCAACAAAATAAAACATATTATCACGATACTTTTCATGGTTCCATCATTATCCCCATTGAAAACGGATATAATAAAACATTTCATTTTTATCAAAATAACTTTCGCGAAGTTTCTTACTTTCAACCAAAATACCAAGCTTTAACTAATTTCAGTCAAACTCCGACCTTTCATTTCAGTTATCGTTTTTTTTTGAAGCTTTACCATATATTAAACAAACAAAAACCATCATCATTCATGAAGGTTTTTTTTGATGTCATTAGTTGTTGGCAAAACAATATTAAAAACGTGGTCGGTCTCATTTGTGTCGCCCAATTACTGTCCCAATCTCAATTAACAATCCTCAAAAAAGAAAATATCAAAGTCATTATCGCCTTAGATAACGACGAAACAGGCCAAAAACGAAGCGAAGCCTTAGGTGAACAACTAACCTCACATCAAATACCTTATGAAATTAGACACATTTTACCCCTTACGACCAAACTTGTAAAGATGTCGATGATTTATTACGTCAATACGGAAAAGAAGCTTACCACAAATGTTTTTTAGCTCCATACATCACTTATGAAGAGGCCAAAAATAAAATCATCGTCGATTTAGCCGTTCATTTCTTTGGCGAAGACAAAGTGGTTATTGAAGAATGAATTAGTTATTTAATTTAAACCTAATTTTAACTATTTAGAGTTTTTATTTTTTATCTAACAAACAACCAAAAAGGAGAAAAAAAGATGAAAAACAATACCAGTCAAGAAATTAGAATCGGGGGCTGGAACACAAAAACCACTCCGAACGATTTAACTCAAATTAAAAACTTTTTACAAATATTAAAACAAGATTTAATTAACCTCACTATTATCTCTCATTCTAAAAAGAAAAATACCTATCAAGAAGCTAATTACCGCCCCAAAAACCAAACTCTTTTTGTTGATTCTCAAATCTTAGATGAAATTAAAAAAACAAAAATAACCTTAATTAATGATAATTTCTCTTCTATTAATAGTTACCTTCAAACAATAAATATAAAATGCTTTAATAGGCAATATTTTTAAATATTTGTTTTTTTAACAACTTAAATCCTTAATTTTTAACATAATTACGTAAAAATATTACTTTCTTTAAATTTTAGTATTGACAAGAACCTTATTTAAATAGTATAATATATA
>NZ_JSWH01000189.1:0-1077 GCF_000803325.1 Chrysanthemum yellows phytoplasma | reverse complement strand
AATGGTATGACGATAATAAAAAATGTACAATGATTAAAGCCAAATACACCTTTGATGGCCTTAATGGAGTCAGTTATTATCAAAAACAACTCGCTAACAAAGATAACATCAATTTTTATGAATTAGGAAACATCAAAAACCGCCTCGAAACCCAAAAAGAACCCTCTAACCTCGCCAACTACATCAAAGACCGTTATCCTTTCGACCGTTGGAATAACAAAGGATTAACTTATGAGGAAACCTCCATTAATGAATTTGAATATTCTAGTTTTGATACAGAAGATGACAGTCAATTATATTTATATGTTAATTTAGAAAAACAATTCAAAGAAGACTCAAGCGGTAATTGCTTAATCCTTAAATACAAAGGCCCTAAATACTTCTTAGACGACGACAAAGACTATTACCTTGGTTGTGCACATGTTTCCAACTCTAACTTCAAATTAACCGATTTCAACCTCCACTTCAACCCTGTCCGTAAAACTTTATCTCTTTATGAAGATAAACACAATAAAGATAAAGTACAAGAAGCCGAAAATAATAAAAGAACCAGCGATGACTGGTGATAAAAAAAGAATAAAAATAAAAGGAGATTTAATTAATGTTTAAAATTAAAAATAATTTATTATTGTTATTAAATGCGTTTATTGTATTTACTTTATTAGGATTGTTTTTAATTACTAATAATCAACAAGTAATGGGGATGAATAAAGATATTGCTAGTGCTAGCAATAATAATCAAAACATAACTAATTACTCTATTGAAGAAAATATAATTAATTTAAAATATAAAATTCGGGAAAATGCAGTTAAAAAAATAAATACAGAAAGCGAAATACAACAATTATCAAACAATGATCCTAAAAAAAATACTCTTTTAGCCTTAAAACAAAATTTAGAAAATTTAATTAATAATCAAAAAAAACAATTAAAAACTTATCAAACACTTTTAAAAACTTTAAATGATGAAAATAATTAATTTGTTTTTAATAATAAATAAAAATATTTAATTTTTCACAAAGACCCTCCTAAGGGTCTTTTTTTATTTACCAACACACAAACCTTGGAAAGGAAACA
>NZ_JSWH01000188.1:0-514 GCF_000803325.1 Chrysanthemum yellows phytoplasma | reverse complement strand
CGATCTGAGCAATGTTTATTAATTTATTTTAAATATGGAAATAATTATTTCTTACGATAAGGTTTATACCAAGTTGTTTTTTTAGGATAGAGATATTTTTGGATTAAAGTTGGTTCATAGTAAAAAATATATAAACTATTGTATTTATTTTTCATGTTTATGATTGCTTCTAAGGTATGTGTTTTATCCTTAATAAATGGCATTTTTCCATCATGATAGATAAATATAATATTTTGGGGACAATTAATAATTGACTTAGACATTAATTCGCCTTTGTTTTGATTAATTGTTTTGTGAAATGAGACTTTTTTGTAATAATTAGGATCAATATTTTTATGTATAAAGATAATAGCTTTATTAGTGTTTTTTACTTTAATGTTATGAATTGTATTATTTAGAGTCTCTTTTTTTACTTTTATTTTAAAAGTACTTTTGATTTGATAGTTTAATTTAAATGTTGAATGTGCTTTAATAAAATAAGAATTAATGTTAAGTAATAGTATTAATATATTTA
>NZ_JSWH01000187.1:0-1367 GCF_000803325.1 Chrysanthemum yellows phytoplasma | reverse complement strand
CGATAATATCAAATATCGTTATCATTATCATTATCGATATAAAATATCAAATATCACTCCTTAAATAAGCTTTTTATTAAAAAGGATATATGAAAAGTAACATGGTAACAAAGTGGTAATAAGATGGTAATAAAACGGTAATAAAGTGGTAATTTTATAAATTATTTATTTGTTTTTAATTCTTTTTTATTTAAATTGGATAAATAACCAGAACGTAACTTTTTCACCCGATAACCTTGTTTATCTTTTGTCAAAAAAGATTTAATGTATTTTAAATCTTCTTTTCGATAATAGATGATGTTTAACCCTTTTTTATAGTTAGTTTTCATAGGTTTATGATATTTATCTAGCTTTTGAGGGTCTAATTGATATAACTGTAAAATTTCTAACTTATTGACATCAATTTTGCCAATTAATTCTTTGATGATATTTTTAGATTCATTTTTATAATTGATTTGAAAGATATCATGATAGGTTTTAAGGGGGGGGTATTTTGGTTTTTAAAGGGGGGTAAATCTGAAAGTAATAGTTTACTATTACTAGAAGAGAAATTATCATTAATTAAGGTTATTTTTGTTTGTTTAATTTCATCCAAGATTTGAGGATCGACGAAGAGAGTTTGGTTTTTTAGGGCGATAATTGGCTTCTTGGTAAGTATTTTTCTTTTTAGAGTGGGTTATAATAGTCAGATTGATTAAATCTTGTTTTAAAGTTTGTAAAAAGAGTTTAATTTGGTCTAAATCAGTAGGGGTGGTTTTGGTATTCCATCCGCCGATTCTAATTCCTTGATTAAGGTCGTTTTTCATTTTTATTTTCTCCTTTGGATTTGTTTTTGTCATTTTGTTAAAATATTTATCAATTTTTGGCCTAGTAATTGAATGTGCGTGATTCATATTATTAATTTTATTTTTTAAAGGTCATATAGGGCAAAATAATACTTTTGTTGTTGTTTAATTGTTATTTTATAATAAATCATTATGTCATGACTTCAACTTTATCTTCGCCAAAAAAATGAATAGCTAAATCCACTATTTGTTTCTTTTCGGCCTCTTCGTATGAAAGATAAGGGTCTAAAAAACATTTTTGATAAGCTTGAAAGCCGTGAACTGTTCCAAAAGTTTAGACACTTTTTGCTTTTTAAAAATTCTGTAAGACTAATTATTAAGTTAGTCTTTTTTTCTTTTCTAAGGCTAAAACAATAATTTCTTATCCTTTCTAAAAACGTTTTTAGAAAGGAATTAAATGTTAAGAGAAGAATTATTTAAAGAATTTTTAAAAAATAAAAAGAATTTAGAAATACGAGATCAATTAATTGAACTTCATTTACCATTAATCAAAAAAATAGTAAATCAATTTAAATATTATCC
>NZ_JSWH01000186.1:0-598 GCF_000803325.1 Chrysanthemum yellows phytoplasma | reverse complement strand
TTTCTCGCGTTCTAACCCAATATTGTCTTTATATTGGATTGTGGGAAACACCTATACTATTTTCCAAACTTTGCTCACTAGAAAAAAGATGCAACAAAAATATTTTGCATTAAAACAAAACGCTTTATAAAAACTTTTTCCTTCATCAATACTTGCAACAATTCAAAAATCAAAATAAGTAAAAAACAAACAAAACTTTTATATTTTTTTCTGCATTTCTTAATTTTCATCCTTATAATTTTTAAAAAACATCTTTTGGAAAGCAACATATTTAGTTAGGATAATTTCTTCATAAATATATTTTTTATTTTGCAAAAAAAAATATTTCAAACACCATTATCCAATTCCAAAATATCTTTTTCCAAACCCCAAATTCCTATCAAAAATAACAACCTAAATTAAAATTTAAAAAAAATCAAAAAAGCTTGCTTTTCATTTTTATATGTGCTATAATATCTAAGGTAAATAAATTTGAAATTGTTAAGCAATTTCGGAGGGATAGCGAAGTGGCTAAACGCAGCAGTCTGTAAAACTGTTCCGTAAGGTACGGTGGTTCGAATCCACCTCCCTTCACCATTAATTTTTTTAATCTTTGAAA
>NZ_JSWH01000185.1:0-1192 GCF_000803325.1 Chrysanthemum yellows phytoplasma | reverse complement strand
TTAGTTTGAAAAGATATGAAATTATCTACTTAATTTTAAGTCTTAAAGAACAATTTTAAAGACAAAATTTGTCTAAAAAAACGGAACAGCGCAAAGATTTAAGGTAATGTTTAAATTGATAAACTAGTTTTTTTACCAAAGAGTTAAATGAAGTTCGATTAATTGATTACGAATCCCTAAATTCTTTTTATTTTTTAAAGAAAAATATTATAATTTTAATAATCCAAAAAATGAAAAATAACTAGTTTTTTTATCAGCTGATAAAACCAACAGATATAAATTTAAGCTTTGAGTTACTTTTTTATATAAAAGGTTGAAAAGCTTAAATTTATATCTAAGTGATTCCAAAACTTGTTTATTGGTATGTTTATCTAAAAGTTTATTATTTTTATCAACCTTAAACTCTTTGACAACTTGCGCTTTTATAGTTTTTAAAAATATTTTAATTTGCAATATTATTATATATGTTAAAATATAATTACATGAGGATATTTTAATTTGAAGATATTTTAATTCAAGTGTTGATAAAAATTAAATAAAAAAAGGAGATCTATAATTGTTAAAAAAATTAGTTAAAAATAATTATTTAGTTTTTTTGATGTTAATAACATTAATTATGATTTTTTCCTCATCAATATTTAGTAAAAAAATTTTTGCGCACAATACAACAAATATACAAAAAAAAACATCTAGTGAAATTTTAGAAGTCAAAAATAAGAAATTTAATTTTATGGATATGGATTGTAAAAAATTTTCTCTCTTGGCTTTAAACAGAATTAATTTATTTAATTTAGGGATAACAATAAATCCTAATGATGTTGAAAAATTAAATGATATTACTCAAAAATGTTGTGATATAATCAATAGCGAATCTTCAAATAAGTTTAAAAGTCAAAAATCTATTCAAGAATCTTCGAATACAAATTTAGTAAAAATTGTGAATAATTTGAAAAAAGTTATTGTGAATAATTCAATTCGCAATAGTATAGAAATCAATGATACTTTTACAAATTGGAATCAGTATTTTGAAAATTGTTGTGTTATATTATTATCATCTCTCATCGAATGTAGCGAAACATATTCAGATGATGAATCCGAGTCTATTTTAATTTTTATGTCTTCTCAAATAACAGGTATGTTATCAGATATGTTGATAAAATATATTCTATCTGATTAAATTTTTATAATTTAT
>NZ_JSWH01000184.1:0-549 GCF_000803325.1 Chrysanthemum yellows phytoplasma | reverse complement strand
GCTCTTCCGATCTGAGCAATGATTTTTTAATTTTAAATTCTCTTTTAAAATTTCATCTAAATTATTATTATTTTCTTTATTTTCTTGATTATTATCTTTTTCATCAAAAATACCCTCAGAAAAATTAAGTCCTCCATTTTCTCCAAATTCTTTAATCATTGTTTCAACATGTTTTCTATATATACCTAAGTAATTCCCCATATTTGCCATTAATCTAACTAAGGCACCATATTCACTAATACTAATTTTACCTTTTTTAAGATAATGGTTTACTATATCTCGTAATTCATCACTAAAATCATATTTACTTTTCAATTCTTTAATATAAAAATAAAGCCAATAAATAAAAATACCAAAGATAAAAGAAGTAAAAGAAATAAATACTTTAGATTCAACAACATTAATAATTGTTTGTTGTATATCCATCAATTATTCCTTTCTATAAAATTATTCCTTTTTTAATTTCTTTATTATTTCAACTATTTTATTATCTTTTTGGATTGTTTCAACTGGTTTATTGTCTTTTTGGATTGTTTCTAATTCTTTATT
>NZ_JSWH01000183.1:0-970 GCF_000803325.1 Chrysanthemum yellows phytoplasma | reverse complement strand
TATATATTGAAGGGACAAGTGTTTCCCCACATTTATATTATAACTATTATTATGTAAAAAGTCATTATATAAAAAAAAAAGACTATCATTTAAGATAATCTTAATATTATTTAAGTAATTTTTTGTTATTTTGGGATGGGGGATTGTGTTTAAATTCATTGTTATACCTCCTTTCTTTTATATTTTAGGTATATTGGTTGGTTGGGGGGTGGGTTTTATGCCTAAAATATGTTGGGAGGGTAAAATATTTTGGGTATGTTTTAGTTTTTGAGTAGTTCGTTTATTTTGGATAGTTTGTTTTGGTAGTCGGAAAGGGATTTTGGAGACGCTCTATTATTCTATTAAATTGTGTTTCAAACATTTCAACTGATTTAATTTGCCCATCTAATATACCAATTTCGCGTTCTAAATTTTCAATTTCAATTTTGGATTCGGCAAGTTGTAATTCAATTGCCATTTTTTGTTCGGGGGTTAGGTTTGGTTTGCTTTTTTGTGTTTGTTAGTTTGTTAGTTTGGTTTTATGTTCGTTTAAACTTGTTGTTTTTTCATCTCTTTGTTGTTGTGGTTTTATTTAGGTGATTTTTTCTTTTTCAGTTTGATAATTTTTAATTGAATCTTGGGTGGTTTTAATACTTGCTTCAATAGTGGTTTTAAAGTTAAGGACCATTTCTAAATCATAAAGTTCCCCTTCGTATTCGTATTTCTTTTCGTTTTTTGTTTGTGGTTGTGATGTGGGTGTAAATGTTTGAGAAGGTAAGTAAGGATTTTGGTTGCTTTGACTTCCTGTATAAATTCCTTCGTTATTAATGTAATCAGGTTTGTAAGATTGTGTGGGTTTGGGGGATGTTGGTGTGTCATCAGGTTTAGTGTTTTGATTAAATAAAACTAAAACTTACCCCCATTTAAGGATGCTTTTTTTCTTTTTTATATTATTATTAATTATTTATAATCACATTAAAATTAATACAAA
>NZ_JSWH01000182.1:0-686 GCF_000803325.1 Chrysanthemum yellows phytoplasma | reverse complement strand
AAATTATCTATTAATTTTTTAGTCTTAAAGAACAATTTTAAAGACAAAAGTTGTCTAAAAAAATGCAACAGCGCACATGTTATAAAATGATTTCTAAATGTGTTGATACTTATATTTGGTTATTAAAAGAAGTGCCAATTGCAGCTCAAGCAATGTTAGTATGGTTTTCTACTAGTTTGTGGTGGCCTAGTAAAGGCCTTATGCCTGATTTATTTCCTGATGGATTTCCCCAAATTAACCAAATACATGCTGCATTATTTGTAATTACTCTTAATGCTGGTGCAAGTCTTACTATGATTTTAATGCAAAATATTAAATTTGTTGATAAAGGACAAATTGAGGCTGCTTTTTCTTTGGGAATGACTCAAAGACAAACTTTTTACAATATTATTTTTCCGCAAGCATTAAAAAAATCAGTTCCTTTTGTCATGACTCAATTTATTACCAATATTAAAGATTGTACCTTTTTTGCTTTTATTGGGCTTGTTGAAATGGGCTGGATTGCTAACCGAAATATGGGAATTACTGCTGATGTCATAACTCCTTTTGTCCTTCTTTCCATAATTTATTTGGTTTTAATTCAGTGTAATAATACTTTGGCTAAATATTTAGAAAAAAAATTAAACCCTTCTTTTAGACCTGTGATTAGTGTTTAAATTTTTAAATGATGATATAATAATTATAAA
>NZ_JSWH01000181.1:0-1528 GCF_000803325.1 Chrysanthemum yellows phytoplasma | reverse complement strand
AACAATAATATTTTTTTAGCACTTATAATTGATTCATCAAAAAAAAATCTTGTTCTATGCTATAATTAATTTGTATAGTTGAAAATAATTAATAGTTAATAAATAAAAAAGGAAACAATGATTATTATGGTAATTATTTATGTTCAAAAATAAAACAAAAACTCCGCCACAAAGTCAAAAAACCAAATCCATCCTTTTAATTTTAAAAAAAAGTATGATTATTATTTTAGATTTTTTTCTAATCTATCTCTTTATTGCTTCTTTGGGTAATGCTTTTTTTCCTAAATATTCAGCCAAATATCTAGGCATTGCTGCTTTTCCTGTGGCTTCTGGTAGTATGGAACCTTTTTTACATGGTCCTAAAAATGAGGATTCAGGACAAATAGGGGATTTAGTTTTTATTAGAGGTGTTTGGGACGCTTCCAAACTTATGCCTGTTGGTGCTGTTGATGGGAAACAAATCACCAAAAATCCTACAACCAAACCTTATAAAGTAGGCACAACTCATCCAAAAAACGGCGATGTTGTAATTTTTGAAAACCCTAATTATAATAATCCTAATGTTTCTGAACAAGAAAGACAAGCAGCCCAAAAATATCGTTTTATTATTCATAGAGTCGTTTATAATGATTCAAAAAACGAATTAATTGGCACTTGGGGTGATGCAAATGATACCCAACACAAATACGAACAAAAAATTCCTTATCACAAAATTGTAGGCAAATATGTTTGTAAAGACCGTTATATTTTTCCATCCATCAAAAATTTCTTTTCTGATCTGTTTGCTTATATTGGTTCTTTCTTTGCTTTTTTATTTGAAAATCCCTTATATTTGTTTTTAATAATCGTTTATTTAATGATTATGGCGTATCTCTTATATTTCTTAATTAAAGAATTAAAAGCAGCCAAATAATTACAAAAATGCAATCAAATAACACCAAATTACAAAATAATACAACAATTTTACAATAACAAACCAAAAGGTAAACAATTAATGTGGCAACAAATCATTAATAATCAAAAAACTAAACCTTATTTTAAAAAAATATTTACTTTTTTGCAAGAAGAAAAAACCAATCACAAAATTATTTATCCCAATCAAGAAGATATTTTTTCAGCTTTTAATTTAACTCCTTTTGAAAAAGTGAAAGTAGTTATTTTGGGGCAAGATCCTTATCATGGCAAAAATCAAGCTCACGGGTTGTCTTTTAGTGTAAAAACCTTCCAAAAACCACCTAGTTTATCCAATATTTTTAAAGAATTACAAAATGATTTACAAATTACTGCTCGCACCAATAATTTAACTAAATGGGCGCTAGAAGGCGTTTTGATGATTAATGCTATTTTGACTGTTGAAAAAGATAAACCTTTAAGTCACCATCAAATTGGTTGGCAAGAATTTACCAAAACTATTTTTCAAGCTTTGCAAGCTAAACCAAATATAGTCTATATTTTGTGGGGAAAATTTGCTCAAACCTACGAACAATATATTTGTCAATCCCAAAATTGCATAATTAAAAGCCCCCAT
>NZ_JSWH01000180.1:0-1874 GCF_000803325.1 Chrysanthemum yellows phytoplasma | reverse complement strand
TTTGTTATTATTAAAAGGCTAACTTTCAAAAAGTTAGCCTTCATTATTGATTGAAATTTAAGATATGATAAATGATTATTTAAATAATTGTTTTTGATATAATTTCATAAATTTATTAATAATTGTTTTGTTTCATAAATATCTAATGATAACAGCCCAAACAACAGATATTATTATTAAAGATAAATAATAAAAAAAATCAGATATATTTGTAAACCATTTTATATTTTTAGGTATAAATAAAAAAAGCCAAAGTAAAATGATATAAAATATAGAATTAATTATAGCTTCTCCAATTATTTCCAATTTATCAAAATTGAATAATAAAGTCTTTTTTAAAATTTGATTAATATCTTTTGGCAAAACACCTATTATTTGTAATTTTTTTATTTCTTCTTTTTTTAAAGGATAATAGCGTTTATGTTCAAACATTTCTACAGCTACATATATCCTAAAAGTCAATAAACCTATAACAAAATAGCAAACCACAAACAAACATTTAAAAAGTAATTCTTGCCTTAACATAAGTAATCCAAATAAAAACAATGTAATAATAGAAAAAAATACAGAAATAAAATGTGTTCCATATCCTCTTATATAATTATATATTGTGCCTTCTAATAAAGGTTCATCATAAACATTAAATATTTCCCAAGATAAATTATTTATTGATTTATTATGATTTTATTCTTTTTGTATTGATAGTTAGTTGCTATTTGCTATTTGTTTATTTACCTAATAATAAATTGTTAAAAGAAAAAATATTATTAGAAGAACAATTAGAATCAAAACAAAATATAAAAAATAATTCATTAACTGCAAAATAATAAAACATCATTTATAATTACAACCTCAAACTATTTACTTAGTTTGGGGTTTTTATATCCAAATAACTAACTATAAATAAAAAAACATCTTCCAAATTAACTAAAATTAAAAGAAAATCACTAAAATACTTGACTATTTCATCTTTTTTTTATAAAATATTAGTGATGGTAAAACAGATGTAGCTAAAATAATTAAACTAATCCCTTGCCTTTTAGAGGCTTTTCTAAGTAATTCTTTGCTGTTTAAGAAAGAAAAGAAAGCAGGCGATTATTAATTATTTGGTTACACAAACTTACCTTAAAAAAGGAGAGTTTACAAATGTCACGTTATACAGGTTCACTTTGGAAAGTTTCAAGACGCCTTAATTATTCGGTTTCAGAAACTGGAAAAGAATTACGCAAAAGAGCTTATGGTCCAGGACAACACGGTCAAAAAAAAGTTAAATTAAGTGATTATGGGCTTCAATTGCAAGAAAAACAAAAATTACGTTTTACTTACGGCGTATCAGAAAAGCAATTTCGCAAAACTTTTGATAATGCAAGCAAACTAAAAGGGATTCATGGTGAAATGTTTTTAGTACTATTAGAATCTCGTCTTGATAATGTAGTTTATCGTTTAGGATTTGCCAAAACAAGAGCTCAAGCAAGACAATTAGCTAATCACGGTCATATTTTAGTAGATGGAAAAAAAGTAGATATTGCTTCTTATCGTTTAAAACCAGGGCAAACAGTTACTTTAAGAGAAAAATCTAAAAATCTAAATATTGTCCAAGAAGCTGTAAATAGTAAGTTTGTTCGCGCAGATTATGTTTCTTTAGATAAAGAATTGGTGGGTAAATATGTAAGATACCCTCAAAGAAACGAATTTTTACCAGATATTAACGAACAATTAATAGTTGAATATTATAATAGATAACTTAAACGCCCTTTAATAGGGTGTTTTTTTGTGTATTTGGAATATATAAAATAGTATTTAATTAGTTGTCATTGTATAATAAAAAACAACCAAAAATAATTTATTTATTAATAATCCATAATTAAGATAAC
>NZ_JSWH01000179.1:0-2385 GCF_000803325.1 Chrysanthemum yellows phytoplasma | reverse complement strand
AAAAGAAACACTTTTTTTATTTTTTATAAAAAAAATATTTTTCTTCTTTTAAATGCTAAAATAATGTTAAAATTTAAGTATTAAGATGTAGATAAAGTATAAAAATAAATGTAGAATTAATATTTTGTTTTCCGCCTTTCCCTCTTATTTTTGCTCAAATATCTGCTTATTATATGGATTAATATTGATTATTATGACCGAAATTAAAAAAATACCTTATCTACGCTTACATTTTATTTTGTGTTTGTGTTTTTGATTTTGCAAGTGTTTCCAACAAAATATACAAACAAAAAACAACACAATCAACAAACAAAAAAATTAAAATTAACAAAATTAACAAAAAAAATAAAAATAATAAAAAAGAGGTTAGAAAATGATTGATTTTAAAAAAGAGGTTTTAAAAAGAAAAGACGCCTTAATTGAGGCTTTGCAAACATTATTAAAAATTAACACTGAACTTACCACCTTTGATCCTAATAGAACAGGCGCTCCTTTTGGCGAAGGAAATCAACAAGCCCTTGATTTTATGCTTGATTTAGGCTCCCAAAGCGGCTTTAAAACCCTGAATTTAGAAGGATACGCTGGTCATATTGAATACGGCAACCAAAAAGAATGGGTTGGTATGATTGGTCATTTGGATGTAGTGCCAGCAGGAACTGGTTGGGACTATCCACCTTATGCGGCTTTAATTGTTGATGGCACGCTTTATGGCAGAGGAACCCAAGACGATAAAGGTCCTACAATGGCAGCTTTCTGGGCTTTGAAAATATTGCACGAACTAAATTTGCCGCTTTCCAAAAGAATTAAATTAATTTTGGGTGTCGATGAAGAAACTGGATTTCGTTGTATGAAACACTATTTTAAACAAATCCCTGAATTACCTGTATCTGGTTTTGTTCCTGACAGCCATTTTCCTGCTATTTATTGCGAAAAAGGAATTGGGGGTTTTACTTTTGAAGGCACAGTTTTAGATAATAGAATTGTAAGTATTCAAAGCGGGCAAGCCTCTAATGTTGTTCCTGATTTGGCACAAGCAGTTCTAAAATTTGATCCTAACTACTCAGATTTATTCCATAATTTTGTTAAAACCAACAGCATCAAAGCCACTTTAGAACCACAAGGCGATTTGTTAAAGCTTGAAGTTCACGGCGTTTCTGCGCATGGTTCGACTCCTGAAACAGGAAAAAATGCCCTTTATGATTTGATGAAAGTTCTTAAAGCATTGGGAATTACAAATACTTTGGTTGATTTTTTTGATCAATATTTGGTAGATAGTTTGGATGGAAAAAAATTAGGCATTAATCACTTTGATGAAGAAACTTATAATTTGGTTTGTTTTTCTGGAGTTTTAAAATTAGAAAATAATCAAGCTTTTTTCACTCTTAATTTAAGATATCCTAAAGGAATTACATTTGAAAAAATCCTTTTTCAATTGGAAAAAGCAGCCAAGAGCCAACATTTTTGCCTCAAAACTACCCTTCATCATCCCATTATGTATGTTGATCCTAAAAGTGAATTAATGCAAACATTATTAAAAGTTTATCAAAAACATACTAATGATTTAGTTTCCAAACCTATGTGTGTGGGTGGTGGTTCTTTTGCAAAATGCGCCCCTAATTTAGTACCTTTTGGACCTACTTTTGTCGATGAAGTTTCTTTAATTCATCAAAAAAATGAATCTATTTCAATTGATAAATTAATTACCTTAACTGCCATTTACACAGAAGCTTTATATGAATTAGCAAAATAAAATTAACAACCTATTGTTTTTAAAACCAGACATTTGGCATCCAACTTAATTTTGGGTGTGGATGAAGAAACTGGATTTCGTTGTATGAAACATTATTTTAGTAAATTGCATGAAGTGCCTGTTTCTGTTTTTGTTCCTGATAGTCGTTTTCCTGCTGTTTACTGTGAAAAAGGTCTTTGTGATTTTTCTTTGCAAGGTGTGGTATTAGATGACAGAATTATAAGTATTAAAAGTGGTAAAGCAACAAATGTAGTTCCTGATTTGGCACAAGCAGTTCTAAAATTTGATCCCTCTTATAAAACTTTATTTAATAATTATTTGCCTAAAAACGATACTAAAGCCACTTTAGAACCGCAAGGAGATTTGTTAAAAATAACTGTTTATGGAAAATCAGTACACGGTTCGACTCCAGAAAGAGGCAAACACGCCCTTTATGATTTGATGAAAGTTCTCAAAGCGTTAGGCATTACTAATAATTTAGTAATTTTTTTTTAACGATTATTTAGTAGATAGCTTAGATGGTCATAAAATAGGAATTTTTCACTTGGATGAAAAAACCACAAATTTAACTTGTCAATCAGGTTTTTTGATATTAGAAAAACAACAAGCTTTTTTTACTCTTAATTTAAGATATC
>NZ_JSWH01000178.1:0-2031 GCF_000803325.1 Chrysanthemum yellows phytoplasma | reverse complement strand
TACTTATTAATTCTTTAATGTAGTCTTTTTGTTCGTTGAGATAATTAATTTGGAAGATAGGGAAATGTGTTTTAAGGGTATTATTTTGGCATTTTGGGGGTGATATGGGGTTGGTTAGGATTTAAAATTTAAATAAGGAACTTTGTCTTCGTAGCATTTTAAATCTATATCAAAAATGGGCATATTATTATTTTGTGCCCTAGTAAGTCTATCTTTGGCTCCTGTTATAAATTCTTTTGTTCTTTCGGTGTACCATTGGTGCCCTTCTTGCTTTTGTTTTATTTTTTCTTGAGCTTTGATTGCATTTTCTTGGGATTGTAATGTTTTTTCTTGAGCTTGGGAAGTAAATTGAAGTTCATCTTTAAATGTTTCACAAATTAATCTTAACCAATAAATTAATTTCTAAATTTTTAGTTATAAAGCGTATATAAGGTGTTTTAGAAGATATATTGCTATTTTTCAATATTTTTTTTATATCAATATTATTGATTGTGTTTATAAAAGAATATTTTTCATTATAGTAATTATCATTATTGTTACAATTTGTATTTAATAATTCATCAGTGGCATCTGGTTTGCTAGTTTGTATTAATGAATAGTCAGCTTTAGAAATTTGACAACCATATTTTTCTTTAGGTTTTGCATTTTCGTATTCTAAATTATATAAATTATTTTTACCTTCAGTCCAAATGATATAATATGATGGCAAAATTTTACTTAATGTTTCAAAATCTTTTTTTCAAAGAAATTTATTTTTCCATTAATATCTTTTTGAGTGGGATTCATTCCTTCAAAAAAACAATACTCTCTTATGATATTGTTTTATAAATCTGGATAAATTAAATAAGGGGCAACAGTTATTTTATTAATATTATATTTTTTTAATTGGGATGGATTTTGTTTCGGCATTTCGGAATTTATAATTTGTTCTTTTATATTTGGAGGTTTTTCAAAAAAAGAATTAAATGCAAGTTCATTTTTATTTTCTAATTTTTGATTTTCTTCTTTGATTTTTATTTTGTGTTTTGCGTCCAAATATTTCCAAATAATTATTAAAATAGATAAAACAGTAATTATGGATATTGTAATAGTAATATTTTTTTTATTTAGGGTTTTCATTTTTTAGTTACCTTTCATTATAAATTTACCTCCTTACCTTTATTTTACTCTTTTTTTTGCGTAAAAATCGCTCAAAAACAGTTAAAAAAGTGAAAAAAAAGATACTTTTTGCCATATTAAAGGAGGTGATTTCAATTATATAATAAAAAAAAGACTCTCATTTATTGAGAGTCTTATTGATTTGGATTAATTTTTAATATTGTATATTTCTTTTAAAGCATTTTGGTAAGGTTGGATGTCTATTTGACTAAATTTATTTTTAGTTTGTAAATTTTGAAATAAATTGTTATGCCTTGTAATTGCTAAAGTTTGATCATTTTCTAATTGTTTGTTTTGTTGACTTAATTGTTGTAATGTATCAACAATGCGATTCATTTTATCTTCTATTTTTCGTTTTTATTGTTCGTTTGCTGCTTCGTATTGTCTTTCTAAAACTTTTATATCTTTATTTATTTTTTTGCTGCTCAATGATATGTCATCCATTTTGCTATTTATTTTTAAAATATTTTCGTATGATTCTTTTTCGTCTTTAGACATGAAAGACATTTGTTGTTGTTGGTATTGTTTGCGTAGTTCTTTTTCTTTTGCTTTTATAGGTAGAATTTTTGGTAGTTCTTTAAGTTCATTATTGGTAATATATTTTAGTCTTTTGTTAAAATTTTCTTGTGAGACTTCTATTTTATTATTTATTTCAGTTTTATTGTTATTTTGTGATGAGGTTTTTAATAACATCGCATCAGAAGTGAATAATTGAGGTGTTACAAAGAAATAAAAAGTTGTAATTCCAATTAAAATTAAAAAGATAGTTGTAATAAGGATATATTTTTTGTTGCGGGTCATTTAGTTTGCTTTCTATTTTAAAAAGTGCTATTTTGTTTATCTTTGGTTCTTAATTTTATTTTATCATTTTTT
>NZ_JSWH01000177.1:0-1883 GCF_000803325.1 Chrysanthemum yellows phytoplasma | reverse complement strand
AATATATGATGTAGAATTTTAATATTTGTTTATTTGTAGTATATCATTTTGATAACTAATTATCAAGTATAAAATTTATCATCCATTAATAAAGCACATTATTTATTATTTGCTATATGATTTTATTTTATATCATCCAAAAAACTTTATTATTTCAAATAATATTAATCACTTTATTCTGTTATTTTTTCATGTTAAATTTTAATTTAACTTTTTTTAATTTTAAGGAGATAAAAAACTAAATATGATTTCTAAAATCCCAAAATTATTTTGGACAAACATTGCTATTATTATTTTTGTAATAATTGGGATAAAAGAATTTATAGATTTGCCAAAAAAATTGTCAATTGATTTAAATACTAACCCAACCCATATTATTTGTGATGTTGTTCCTGTAGGGGCTTGTTTTACAAAACCTTCTATCAATATGTCATTAAAAAAACACCATTTATCTTCTGCAAAACCTCATTATAATATTTATACGGATGAAAAATATATTCCTTTAATGCCTGAACTTTTGGAAACTCAGTTAATGAAAGAAGGCAAAGAACACCGCGATAATAAAGTGATGCAAATTGCCATACAAGCCAAAGAGCACCAAAATAAAAAGTTTAATTGTTCTATTTTACAAGAAGAAAAAAAATTTTTAAGAGAAATCCAACCAAATGGCATAATTATTGAAGGTTTTTTAGACTCTTGTTTGCTTACACAAGTGATTTTACCAAGTGGATCTATTTTTAAATATTATATGCCAACACAAGACAATATACAAACTATTAAAGAAATTTGGTGTGCTAATGGACAAATCCTAAAACCTGATTTTTCTCATATTTTGCATTTTTCTATGATGCAAACACCAACACCCCTTACTCCTAGTCAACTAACAGCTTATCATGAAGCAGGACATGCCTTAATAGTTTTGCAATTTCCTTTTGCATTATGTTCGGTTGCCAAAATTTATATTCAAGAAACAACTACTGATTTGACCGCTGATTCGATGTTTTTTTTTGGACAAACAGTTGTTAGGCATCCAAAATTAAATCAAGGTTGGCAAAGATTAGTTTTACAAGCTTTTGGAGGTGCAGCTGCGCAACAGTATTTAGCTAATCAAGGCAAAATTCCAAAAGAAAAAATATTTTCAGGAATTGATGATGATTTTCAATTCATAGAAAAACTTTTAATGGAAAATAATCAATTAAATAAAGTAGATTTGAATAAATTATTTCAACAAGCTTATAATATTGTTGCAAATAATAAAGATTTATTAGATATTATTGCCCAAGAAATAGACCAAAAGAAACTTTTACAACAAATAGATATAGAAAGAATTATTAAAGATAATCATATTTTGGTTGCTAAATTAAGAATTGGATAAATAATTTTAATTTATTTTTTTGTTAATTTTATCGATTTATTTTTGTTTTTGTTATCAACTTAGAATTAAAATTATTGAATAATTAAAATATTTTGCCAAAATAAATCTAAATCCCAAAAAGAGGCTTTTTTAAAGTCTCTTTTTTTATTTATAAAATTGCAAGTAAAACTATCAGAATATAAGGATTAGTGAGCAAATTTTATCGTTTTTTTGTGATAAAATGACATTAATATCAGTTTTTTGAATCACTGCTGCTAATTTTTAAAAGAGGAGCAAAAAGGATGTAAAAAATTTACCATGAAGAAAACAACAATTATTTTATTTTAACATTATCTTTTTTTAGTTTTTAGTTTTGTAATTGCAATTAGCTCATTTTATTTTAACATTTTTTAAAAAAGAAATAAATATGCGCTGTTGCATTTTTTTAGACAACTTTTGTCTCTAAAATTATTCTTTAAGACTAAAAATTAATAGATAATTTCATATCTTTTCAAACTAAAGAAATATT
>NZ_JSWH01000176.1:0-5530 GCF_000803325.1 Chrysanthemum yellows phytoplasma | reverse complement strand
CCCATATTGCTTTGTGCTTGCCAAGAAAGTTCGGCAATTCCTATAATGGCAAAAAAAGAACTATCCTTAATGTTTGTGATGAATTGTTGGATAATAAAAGGCACTGATCTTTTTAAAGTTTGGGGGAAGATAATAGAGAAAAAAACTTGCTTTTGGTTCATCCCTAAAGAATGAGCGGCTTCAATTTGTCCTTTATCTAAGAATTTAATATTTTGCATTAAAATTACATTAATGTTTGCCAAAGAATTAAGTACTAAAACAAAAAGACCTGCATACAAACGTTTAATTTCAAAAAGATCTTTGCAAAGATAACCAATACCATAAAAAACAAGCATTGCTTGGGCAGCTACAGGAATTCCTTTTAAAATAAAAAAAAAAGTATCTAAAAAATAAGTTGTTCCTTTGTTAATATTTAATATTATTTTATTATGGGATTGAGAGTTTTTAATTAAAGTATATGAAGTTGCAAATAAAAAACCAATAATAAGACCATCAATAGCTAAAATTAAAGTGGTTTTGAGTCCTTCTAGATAAGATGGAAAAGTTTCTTTGATTTGATGCCAAGTAGTGCTTTTAGAAAGCATGTCTTTGTGGTTGTCAAAAACTGTTTTTAATCTTGTTTCTGATTCACTTTCTATTTTTTTTATTTTATTGTCTATTTGGTTGTATTTATCGTTGTCTTTTGTTAAATTTTTACGTTTTTCCTTTAAATCTATAATGTCTTGTAAACTTTGGTTTTCATCTTTTGTAACTAATTTTAAATCGCATAAAATTTTATCCATTTTTTCTTTTAATTCTAGGCTTCGGATTTCTTTTTCTCCTTTAGGCAAAAATATCCCTAAACCTTGAGGACAAACAGAATATTTTGAATCATCTGAGGTCATATCAAAATATATTAAGTCATCTTCTTTTTGACAAGCACATCTAGCCAAATAACTATCTATTACAAAAATATCTGATTTTCCTTGTAAAACATCTTGAAAACATGCAGGAGGACTAGTTAATTCGTTGTTTTTTTTAACATGTGATTTGATATCATCTTTATTTGTTATTTCATCTTCAATCATTTTGATTGCAGCAGTGCTAGTAACTGTTACAAATTTAATTGGTTTTTGAGGTGCACCTTTTTCTTTTAATTTTTGGCAAAAATCCTTATATTCTATTTTTTTATTTTCAACTATTTCTTTGAATCTGTCATCTTTTTTTCTTACTACCATGCTTGTTGCAGTTTGTGTGTATGCTTTAGAAACTATGAAATTTTCTTTTCTTTGGTCTGTAATACTTAAAGTTGTAATTGCCAAATCTACAGTTCCTTGCTCTAAGGCAGTTAGAACTCCTGCAAAATCAAAGACATGAATTTCTAAATTATACTCTAATCTTTCAGCTACATCCTTGATTAAATCTATATCGAATCCTGCTATATATTCGCCATTTGTAGCTTTTATAGCGTTTTTTTGATTTGTAGCTTTAAAAGTATTGGGAATAGAACTATTAGTCATTGCTACTTTTAAAGTTTTGGAATATTTTTGAAGATTTTGTTTTTTTGTTTTGGTTGAAAAATGCCATCCAAATACTGAAAAATGCAACCATACCAACAATATAGAGCTAATTGATAATGTAATAATTTTGAATATTTTTATATTATTTTTCTTTTGGAAAATATTTTTTAAAAATGAGTTTTTATTAATTAAATTAATGAAATTGTTCACTTCCTTTTCTATTCTTTTTCTTTTATTTTTTCAATTTAATATTTTTTTCTAACATTTTGCTTAAAAAACCAGTCATACTAATAATTATTAAATAAAAACAAGATATCATTACAAAAGGCAAGATTGGATTTAAGGTAGCTCCCATATTGCTTTGTGCTTTCCAAGAAAGTTCGGCAACTCCTATAATGGCAAAAAAAGAACTATCCTTAATGTTTGTGATTAATTGTTGCAAAATAAAAGGAACTGACCTTTTTAAAGTTTGAGGAAAGACAATAGAGAGAAAAACTTGCTTTTGGTTCATCCCCAAAGAATGAGCAGCTTCAATTTGTCCTTTATCTAAGAATTTAATATTTTGCATCAAAATCATTGTAATACTTGCTAAAGAATTAAGTATTAAAACAAAAATTCCTGCGTGTAAAGGATTAAAATTTCCTTTAAAAAGAAAAGTAATACTGTAATAAATAAACATTGCTTGAGCGGCTACAGGAATGCCCTTTAAGACAAAAAACAAAGCATTTATGGAAGTATTTAATATTTTTATTATAGCAACTATCAAGAAATTATTTTTGTGATAATCTAATTTTATATTTTTAATTAAAGTGCATATAATAGCTAATAAAAAGCCAACAATAAGACTGTCAATAGCTAAAATTAAAGTAGTTTTGAGTCCTTTTAGATAAGATGGAATGGTTTTTTGGGCTTGGATGAAAATCTTTTTTGTTGGTAGTTCAATTGTTTCTTTGTTTTCATTAAAGACTTCATCTAGTCGTTTTTTTACTTTTTTTTCTATTTCTTCTATTTTATTTTTATCTTCTGAACTAACTTCTTCTTTACTAGTTTCTTTTAATTCATGATTTTTTTTCTTTAAGTCTATGATGTCTTGGAATTCGCCTTTTTCATCTTTTTTAACTAAATCCAATTTTACCAACGCTGCATTTATCTTTTCTTGTAAATTTGGTATTCTTCTATCTTCATCATTTTTTTTAGGAAAAAATATTCCTAAACCTTGGGGACAAGTAGAATGTTCTAAGTTATCAGAATGCACATCAAAATATGTCAAATCTTGATTTATTTCATAAGCCCATCTAGCTAAACAATTATCTGTTATAAACATATCTGATTTTCCTTGTAAAATATCAGTAAAACATGCAGATGAACTTGTTAATTCTTTATTTTTGATGACATATTCTTTTTCTTTATTAGTATCTGATTTGATTTTTTCAATTACTGGGATTGCAACAGTATTTAGAAATGTTATAAATTTAATGGGTTTTTCTTTTCCTAAATCTTTTAATTTTTGGCAAAATTCATTATAATTTATTTTTATTTCTTTGTTATTGTTTGGCTCTTGTTGTTTTCTTAAATTATCCAATAAATCATCAAATCTTTTGTTTCTTACTACTATGCTGGTTCCAGTTTGCATATAGGCTTTAGAAACATCGTATTTTTCTTTTCTTTTGTCTGTAATACTCAAAGACGCAGCTGCGATGTCAATTGTTTCTTGTTCTAAGGCATTAAGAAGTCCTGCAAAATCAAAGACATGAAATTCTAATTCTAAATCTAGTTTATCAGCTATATTATTGATTAAATCAATATCAAAACCCGCTATATATTCACCGTTTACAGCTTTTTTGGCCTTCTTTCCCTCATTTTGTTCTAAAACTTTAAAAACATTAGGAGCAGAATTGTTGTTAACTCCTACTTTTAAAATGGTTTTCTTTTTGGAATTATTTTTTATATGGAAATATCCAAATATGGATAAATTCAGCCATATTAAAAATAAAAAACTAATTAATAATGCAGTAATTTTTAACATTTGGGTTTTATTGGTATTTTGGAAAATGTTTTTAAAAAAATGTTTTTTATCAATGAAAATAATCACTTCCTTCTTTTAATTATTGGGTGGTTGTTTGGGTTTTCTTTTTTTAGTTTTTTAGTTTTGGATTTGTGGATTTGATTTTCCAAGCCAAAATAAAAATATTTAATTTTAACAAAATAAAAAAAGTCTTTGCAGACTTTTCTTTGGGATTTAATTGTTTTATGAAAAATAAGGTATTTTTTAAAAATTACTACATATTTTCTAAAAAAGGAACCCCTAAAATTCTTAAACTTTCTTTAAGAGTGATAAAAACTGCTTGGATTAATAAAAGATTAGTGTTTGTAGTGGTTTTATCATCTGTTAAAATCTTTTCTTGTGAATATAAAAAGTTAAAATTTTGAGTTATTTTTAACATATATCTTGCCAAAATACTTGGCATATTGTCTTTTTGGGCTTTTTGCAAAATTAAAGGAAATTGGTCTAATAATTTTACTAAAATAAAATAATGGTCTTTTTGATAAATGGTTTTGTCAATTAAGTTTGTGTCTAGTTTTTCTTTGTTTAAAAGGGAATTTAGACGTGCTGCTGTGTATTGAAGATAAGGTCCTGTTTGTCCTTTAAATTGTAAAATAGTTTCTAAATTAAAATCAATATCTAGATGTCTATCGTTTTTAAGGTCGTTAAAAATGATGGCTCCTACAGCGATTTTGCGTGCAGTTTGGTTAAGATTTGATAAATGAGGATTTTTTTCTTCAATGATTTTTTGGGCTAAAATAGTAGCTTGATTAATTACTTCAATTAAGGTAGTAAATTTGTGATGTCTAGTAGAAATTTTTTTGCCATCCATCAAAACTAAACCAAAATTAATGTGTTTTATTTTAGTGTCACAGTATCCCATTTTTTCAATTATTTGGGCTAATTGTTTAAAGTAAAGTTTTTGTTCGTTGCCTACAACATATAAAACATTTTGACAATTAAAAGTGTTAAAACGATATTTAAAAGTAGTTAGATCTCTTGTTAAATACAAGGTGCTGCCATTAGTTTTTTTCACTAAACCAGGAGGTAAATTATCAAGTTCTATAAGCAAAACTTGGTCTTCTTCTTTTAAAAGTTTTTTTTGTTCTAATTCTTCAAAAAGAGGAGCGATTTTGTCATTATAAAAAGATTCTCCCAAGAAAAAATCAAATGAAATCCCCAAAATATCATAAATTTTGCAAAATTCTTGTAAAGACACTTCGCGGAACCATTTCCACAAATCGAGATATTTTTGGTTTTGTTGTTCTAATTGTAAAAAAGCAAAATTGGCTTGTTCGTTTAATTCAGGATTGGTTTTGGCTTGTTGATGAAAAAAAACATATAATTTTTGTAGTTCGTTAATTGGGTCTTTTAGGATTTTTTCTTTGTTGCCCCATTTTTGATAAGCTACAATCATTTTACCAAATTGGGTTCCCCAGTCTCCTAAGTGATTGATTCCTACTACCTCAAAACCTAATTTTTGATAAATATTTTTGAGAGCGTTTCCAATAACAGTAGAACGCAGATGACCAACAGAAAAGTTTTTAGCAATATTAGGAGAAGAATAATCAATAACTATGATTTGATTTTGATTGGGAAAATTGCCATAATTAGCTTGTAATTCGTTGATTTTGAGTAATATTTCGTAAGCTAATGAAGCTCTTTTAAGTTTGATATTTAAAAAACCGTTTAAAAACATTAATTCTTGGATTTCGTTTATTTTGACAAGGTTTTTTTTGATATTTTCAAAAATAATATGAGGGTTAGTTTTGGTTTTTTTGGCATAAGCAAACAAAGGTAAAGAAAAATCAAATTTGTCATTTTCCAGTTGTTCTTGTAAAATTAATTCTTCTAATAAAACTTTTTGGATTGCATTTTGGATTTTGCTTTTAGTGGTTTGTAAATTCATGATTGCAGTTCCTTTCTTTTTGGATTGTAAAATAAAAAATGATTCCTGAATGATGACAATAAATGATAAAATAATGAA
>NZ_JSWH01000175.1:0-1334 GCF_000803325.1 Chrysanthemum yellows phytoplasma | reverse complement strand
TTTAAACATTAATTAAATCTCCTTTGATATTGATAATAACAATAAAAATATATTTTAAATTATTTTAACGTCTTCTAAGATTATTTGTTTGATTTTGATCGTTTTGTTGTGGCATGGCGTTATAGACAATAATTTGTTGAGCAGCGATACGACTACTTAATTCAACATTTTGCCTCACAAGATTATTAATAACTTCTTCAGAAGAATTATTATTTCTAGCATTAAAAATTTGTTGAACTATTCCAGTTTGTTGAAAATTTAAATTTTGTAAAATACGAGCTTGATTTTGAAAATTAGTATGATCATTATCATGTCCGTTATTTTGAGATATATGACCGTTATTCATTGCCATAACACAATAATTATTAGTTATAAATAATAGTCCTAATAAAACAAATAAACAAAAACTTATTATTTTAAATTGAATTTTTAATTTAAACATTATTAATTGAATCTCCTTTTATTTTTTCGAATTGTTAAATATGTAATAAAAATAAACTTTTCAACTTTCATTTTTGAAACTAGAAATAATATTTATGATACATAATTGTTATATTCAATTTATTTTTTTGTTAGCTATTTTTTATAAAACAACACATTCACATTTAGATTTTTTATGATTATAATTCAATTGTTCATTTGTTTCTAGTTGTTCTGGTTTTTGAGAAGGTTTTTTTTGAATAATTAATTCTTTTATCAATCTTTTAAATTCTTCAATTCCGATAACTTCTCTTTGTAATAATTCATCAGCAAGGGGCGATAAAAATTCTTTATATTGTTGAATTATTTCTTGTGTTTTTGTTTGAGCAATATTTTTTATTTTATTTTTTCTTATTTCTAAAGAATCTGTTGATAAATATAAATCTCCTAAAAACCATCCTCTTTCTGTGATATATTTAGCTGCTTTTTCGATATCTTGTTCATCATGTTGACCTCTATTTTTAATTTCTTCTATAGATGTTGTGATAGTTTGTTCTGCCTCTAACCCACCATAATAAACAGATAATGCAAATAAATGTCCAAACAAATTGTCTCTATCAAAAGAAAAATCGGTGCTACCATCAATTTTTTCATCATCATGTTTTAATTCTATTCTTTTAAGTTTTATGAGTCCTGGATACTCTCTACTTCTTTGGCTCAATTCAAAAGCAACTACAGCATGTCCTATTTCATGTAAAGACACAAATTTTTGTTTAGTCATAGTGTTTGTTTTACTTATAGTATTTGTTATTTCTTCATTTTCTTCTAACTCTGTCTCTGTAATTTCTTGAATTTCTTCATGAAATAAACCTTCCATAGCCATTACTTGATGAACATTATTAATAATTAAAAAT
>NZ_JSWH01000174.1:0-4714 GCF_000803325.1 Chrysanthemum yellows phytoplasma | reverse complement strand
GTGAAAATCACATCTTTTTACAAATTTTTTAATTCTTCATTTTTTTCAATTTATTTTATTAAAATTAAAAAAAATTTAAGCTCGTTATTGTTAGTGATTTTTTCTTCAATAATTTTAATTTGGGGGCTTTTTGATAGTTGTTTGCAAACGCATCTAGACTCATTTGCTTATTGTAAAAATATTTTTCATTATACAAGACAAAGTATTTTTTTAATTTTGGTAGTTGCAATAATTGCTTTAACTAAATATAGAACTACTAAATTTTATCAAATATTAAGTTTTGTTGCTTTGGTAAATATTTTAATTATAAGTTTGGTTTTTTGTGATTTTATTGAAGACCACAAACAGCATTTTATTTCTGCAAATTGGCAAATGCAGCTAATTCCTTATTATTTGCAATATGTTTTTGCCCCTTTGATTTATTGTTTTTATGTGTGGAAACGACCAATTACTTTTTTGGGTTGGAAAAAAGTATGGATAGTTTTTGTTCATCCTTTTTGCTATTTTTTGTTATCTGCTATTATTTTTGGTTTTAAAGCGGATTTGAAATCGCATTTTATTAATCCTTATTACCAAAACAATTTAACAGTAGCTTATTTTAAACTTTTTGTCTCTTTTTTGCTTTTGGCAATGGGTTTAATCGGAGTGCAAAAAATAAAAATTCATCCTTTTTATAAAGGTGCACTTTTAGTGCTAGGAGCATTTTTGATTTGTGTTATTCCTAGGGAAACAAGTGATTGGAATCATGCCAAAGAATTGGTGTTTTACCCTCAACAAATGGGTTCTTCTCTTTTTCCTGAATCACAAGATATTGCTAAACAATTAAGTAATTTAGTGCTTGAATTTGAAGGAAAACAAGACACAGGTTTAAAAACAGGTGAAAAAATTTTGGAACTAGGAGCAGGCAGTGGTAATGTTACTAAATATTTAGTACAAAAGTTTGGAGCCCAAAATGTTATTGCTTTGGAATATGATAAAGAATTATGTAATGTTTTGAGAAATAAATTTCCAGGTTTAACAGTTATCGAAGGAGATGCTTGTAATTTTATTGAATTGTTAAAGAAGCAAATTGATGAAACTCAAATAAAACAAATAAAAGGGATAGTATCTACTTTGCCTTTGAGTATTTTTTCTCAAGAACAATTGCAAGAACTAAATAAAAACCTTACCACAGTAATTAAACAAAATAAGATTAGGTTTGTTGAATATTGCTTTTTGCTATTTTTACGTGAAAAACACATTATTGGAGATGGTGTAGAAGAAATTCAAGATACTAAAAATCAAATTTTTGTTTCTAGTGCAATTTTACCAACCAAAGTTTTTATTTTTGCTGCTATTGATGTTACAAAATAATATCATTTTATAAAATAAAAAAGTTAACTTATTTTAAGTTAACTTTTTTATATTTTAGGGATTTGGCAATATTAATTTAATATGCGTTTAATTGCTTGTTCTAAAAAATGTTTATCGATTTGGTCTTTGTTATTTCTGATAGCCAAAATTAAAGCCTCATTGAGAATGGCTGCAAGTTGGGCACCTGATGCACCTTCAGTAATTAAAGCTAATTTGTAAAAATCAACATCCAAAGAAATATTTTTATTTTTAGCATGAACTTTTAGAATAGCTTCTCTAGCTTTTAGATTAGGTAAATTAATTTTGATTTTACGGTCAAATCTACCTGGACGAATCAAAGCAGGATCTAGCATATCTATTCTATTAGTAGCAGCAATAATGATGATTTGTGAAAGTTTAAAAAAACCATCCATTTCTAATAAAAGTTGGTTTAGGGATTGGTCGTGTTCTCGTGATTCTATGATGGAGTTGTTTTTTCTTTTGGCTCCTAAAGCATCTATTTCATCAATAAAAATAATGCAAGGAGTAGTTCTTTTGGCTTTTTGAAATAAATCTCTTATTCTAGAAGCTCCAACGCCTACATAAACTTCGACAAATTCAGAACCAGAAACAGCATAAAAAGGAATTTTGACCTCATTAGCTAATGCTTTTGCAAGTAAGGTTTTTCCTGTTCCTGGAGGTCCTTCTAATAATACTCCTTTAGGAATTTCAAAGCCCATTTTATGATATTTTTGAGGATGTTTTAAGAAATCTATTAATTCTTGGATTTCTTTTTTTTCTTCTTCAAGACCTGCTACATCTTCAAAAGTTATTTTGTCTTTGGAAGAATCAATGTTTGTATTAAATTTATTTATTTTGTTTGATAACATTTGTTTAAGATGAATTAAAATATAAAATCCAAAAATAAAAGAAACAAGATAACTTATAAATTTGAAATATAATTCTAAAAAATTAAATTGGATATTTTCTTTGACTTCTACCAAAACATCTTTATATGAATAAAAAGCATATACTAAATAATCATAATTGGAGGCTGCCATTTTACAATAATATTTTTGATTATCAAAACTTTCTGCTTGGATTAAATAATGTTCTTTGTTCCAAATGCTGTATTGGCTTTTATAAGTATAATGAATTTTTTTAATTTCGTTGGCTTTAAATTTTGCAAATAGTTCGTATATATTTATTAAAGAAGCGTTTTTTAATTGATTTTTTTCTATCCAAAAATATGATAATTCTAGACTAATTAAAAATAATAAAATTAAAGATAATGGCAAAATAAAGCAGATAATAATTTTGTTTTTGTTAAAAAGTTTGAAAAACACTAAGTAAGTCTCCATGATGAAATTTATAAAAGAAAAGGTTATAAAAAAATTATTTTAATTAAATTTGTGTGTAATTAAATTAATAAAAGTGAATAGCGCACAAAAATTTATGTTGTTTGGGTTTGAAAAAAAGATTTTCCAAAATTTAATTTTCCTTGGAAAAACCATATAAAAATTCCATATTATCTTTAAGACGTAAATTAATTAAATAAAATAAAGCTCCTATGATGGTATTACTTACAATAACTGATGAAAAACTATAAATAAGATTAAGCGACCAAGAATAAGAAGGACTTGGGATGAACAACTTTAAAAAAGTTTTTTTGGCAAAGTTTTCTTGTAATAAATTAATAAATAAAATGCTTGAAATAATTTGAACTACACTAATTAATACTAAAGTTATTATAATAGGTGTTTTTTTGGTGAGATGATTTAAGTTTTTTTGATAAAATAAGCCCGAAAAAGAGCAGACAATATAGGGAAGAAAAAATCTGTAAAGGAAAATAAGGGCTTTGCTTGCATGTTCGTTTTCGTGGTCATGACTGTGATTATGATTTTCGTGTGTATGGTGTAATAACACTTCCATAAAAGAAAATTCCAAAACATAATGAATTAAAAGATAAAATAAACTAGCCCAAAATCCGTATTTAGGTCCAAAAAGATAACCTATTAAAATGATAAAAATTAATTCAATGCGAAAAAAAGCATAATTGCAAGGGATTGTTGCATTAATAGTATAACGAGAAAGAAGTTCCAAGCCAAAAGCCAAAAATAATAAGAAAGAAATGGCAATGATCTTTCTTAAAACATTTTTTTGATTATTTAACATAAATATACCTTCGATTTTATTTTCATATTTTATTTTGCTAGTTTTTTGTGTAGTTTTTTCGTTGTTTATCTTTTTTTTGATAGTCTATATAAAAATTTTTCAATTTAGAACTATTTTAGTAATTGCTAATAATTTAAATTTTTAAGTTTTTCTTCTAAAATACCTTCTTTAAGTAAGCTTAAAAAATCATCATTAGTAGCATCCAAAATATAAAAACCGATGTTTGTTTTTTCCAAAACTTCTTGTATTTTTTCAGTTTGATAAGTTATTCCTTCAAAAAGTTTGCTAAATTGTTCTAAATTATCTTCTTTGTGAAAAAAATCTCCAATCAAAGTCATTTTTTCAATTAAACCAAATCTAATATCTAAAAAAATTTCTAATCCTCCCCAAGAAAAACGTTTTTTAAGTATTTTGGTGTGATGGGGTTGGGTTAAGAATAAAAATTCATTGGAAGCAAATTGGAGAGAATCTTTTTCTATTGATTTTATTTCTTGGTCACTAAGTACATAAGTTTGGTCAGTTAAAGCCTCAGTTAAATACTGCATTAACTTTTCTTGTGACATATCTGGAAGATAGCCTTTGAGGTTAGTTACTCGGGAACGCACACTTGCAATTCCTTTAGAAATTAATTTTTGGTCGTTTGGAGTAATTGTGTTTATCATAGTTTGAAAATCGCAATTATAAAGAAGTGTTCCATGAGTTACCATGCCATTTTGGTTTTGCATAAAGGCATTTCCAGAAATTTTTTTGCCTTCTAGTAAAATGTCGTTTCTGCCACTAAATTCAACATTAAGTCCTAATTTTTGTAATGCAACGACAATTTTAGCTAAAAAAGGTTTAAAACTGAAATTTTTTTCTTTTTTGGCAATAATGCTAAAAAGAGGAGTTTGAGGATCATTATAAACACATCCTCCGCCAGTAGGTCTTCTAAATAAAGGAATTTTATGTTCTTTGAGGTAATCTAAATTAACTTCGTTTTCAATTATTTGATTTTTCCCAACTACAACTCCTTTGATTTTCCAAATAAAAAAGAAGCTTTTTTCAGGGTTTTGCTTTAATAAATGATTAAGGGCGTATTGTTCTAGGGCGTAATAAAAATAAGGTTTAAGGTCGCAGATGCGATTAATTTGAATCAAAATCATAATAAAATCCCCTTTTAAAGTATTATTAAAGCATTATTAAAGTATTATTAAAGTATTATTAAAGT
>NZ_JSWH01000173.1:0-1271 GCF_000803325.1 Chrysanthemum yellows phytoplasma | reverse complement strand
AAATTATCTAATTATTTTTTTTCATTTTAAATATTTTCTAAAATAGTTAATGAGAGTGGAGAATTAACAAATATGTGTTTAAATAATAAAAAACAAAAAAATAAAAAGGAAGAGGCGATATTAAGAAAAAGCATTATTAACAAATTAAAAAAATGGGTTATGCAGAAGTTAGCTCAAAACACAAGAAAAATTAGAGGATAATTTTAAAAGACAATTTATAGAATATAACAGTAGGTATGGTCCTGACACTTCTTTTCAAGAGAAGGGGAAGGAGGAGCTGAATGAATACTGGTTTTCTACAATTAATAGTGAATTGCTTACCAATGAAAAAATGGATGTTATCGACATTTATAAATATTTAAGAAAAGAAATAAAAATTCCAAAAAAAGACAAAAAAAGACTATTTTTATTTTAATTTTTTTAATAAAGAAAATTGGTGTAAAAATATTTTTCAAGTAGCACAAAACGTTCCTGCTCAAAATTCATATAAAAACGAGTCAAAATCAGCTGAGTATGATATAGTAATATTAATTAATGGCATACCGCTGGTATTAATAGAATTAAAAAAAAGAAGTTTGGATAAAGGGCTTGACAAAGCTTTTAAACAAGTAGAAGACTATTTCCCTAAATTAAAACAACAAGGTTTATTTAAATGTATAGAACTTTTTATAATTTCAAATGGAACCGATACTCAATATTTTTCAAATCAAGACGCAGGAAAAAGCAAGGAATTAAATAAATTCCGTTTTGAATGGAGTGATGAAAACAATAATAAAAGAAATGAAATCATGGAATTTATTCCAGAATTTTTACAACGTTGCCATTTAGCATTGTTTCTATTTTTCTTTTTGGTGCATCATGAAAAAAATCAAAAATTAATGGTTGCTAAACCTCATCAATTTCACACTATAAAAAAATTGTTGAATTCACAAAAAAAGAAATAACTCAAGAAAGTCCTTTAAATGTTACAAATAACATTAAAAAAAAAAAAATATTCATATTTGGCATACCACAGGTTCAGGTAAAACTTTAACTGCTTTTTTACTTTGTCGTTATTTGAAAAAATTTATATCCATTAATGAAACTCAAAAAAATATTATTTTTTTTTATAGTTGACCGCATAGAACTAGATTTGCAAACTCTTCAAGAATTTAATAGTTTTGAAAAAGTTTCAACTCAAGAAATATTAAAGGTAGAAAATCTTAAAGAAATAATGCAAAATAAAAACAATACTAGTGGAAAAATAATTGTAACGACTTTAAAAAAAATAC
>NZ_JSWH01000172.1:0-3236 GCF_000803325.1 Chrysanthemum yellows phytoplasma | reverse complement strand
CCGATCTGAGCAATCCAATAAATTCTTTTAACAAAGACTCATGAAACACTAAATTAGAATCAAAAGATTTAAAAAAACTTAACAAATTTAAAAAATACTGAGCTTTATCAAAATACTTACTTGTTTCAGGAATTTGCAATAACAAAGGAATTAAATATGGTTTCAAAACATTAAATTCATAAATTAATTCAGAATTGAAAACAAAATCAGCTTCTTGTTGATTAGGATAAATCCATCTAAACTCCCCTTTTCGCACAGAATCCCAAAACTCAAAAGTCCTTAAAATAGTAGTATTCCTAGAAATATAATCTCTTATAGCTCTTCTTAAAAACCTCACATCGGTTAAATGTAAAGGATTGTGGAAATCTAGTGATAATTGATGTTGTGGGGCAATATAGATTTGAAATTTTTGTAATCTTGGAATAAAAGGAGTAAGTTTAGGGTTTATGGCATGTATTCCTTCTACCAAAATAATATGATTATGGGTTTGAATATCTTTTTGGGTATGACTACGAGTAACAAAATCAAATTGGGGAATAGTAGTCTTTTTGCAAGTCAGCAAATCATAGATATTTTGATTAAATAAAGGAATATTTAAGGCATCAATACTTTCAAAATCAAAGGAGATGCCATCTTTTTCTTTGGGAATATCTTTCAAAGGCAAATAATAATTATCCATAGCAATAATAAAAGTACAAATTCCAAACGCTTGTAATTGTAATTGTAATCTTTTAGCAAATGTAGTTTTTCCACTAGAAGAAGGACCCGAAATATTAATAATTTTAAGATTGGAGGCACGTTTAGCAATTTTAGCACTTAATTGTTGCAACTGATTTTGATGATTAATTTCTGCAAGATTAATTAAATTAAATTGACTTTGAGCAGTTTTGGCAAATTGATTAATTTGGGAAACATTTTGCATTTGAATAGTTTTTTTAAAAGCCAAACTTTGAGTAAGCATTTGTTCAAATAGAGGTTCTTGTTGAAAAGGAGGAATTTTTTCATCACTAAAAGGAGTTACAAATTGCATAACAAACCCATTTTGATGATAAAATAAATGATATTTATCTAAATAACTAGTGTTAGGAACTAAACCTTGATACATATAATTACAATAGTTTTGGCAAAAATAAAGGGTAGCAAAGGAAGGAGCTTTTTGTTTGAGGAGACTAATTTTATCCCCAAATCCCAAAGATTGATAAATTTGCAAGGCTTTTTCAAGGGGCAATTTCTTTTTGGTAATATCTAATTTTTGCGATACTAACAAATGCATTTCTTCTTTAATTTTTTGAAACATTTCTGGCAAAAAGGTAATTTCTTTGGGAAAAGATACCAAAATACTAGAAGAACTATAATAAGTAAAATGTAATGAAATATTTTCAAAAAGTTTGTAAGATGCCATAGCAACTAAATATCTTAAACTAGCTTCATAAATATTTACAGCCGCAGCGTTCCAAGCGCCTAAAAAAGTAATTTGATTGATGGGGGCATGCAATTTAAAGGTAAGTTCTTTTAATTTATTGTTTACTTTGGCAGCATAAACATTTTTAAGGTTTAATTGATTTTTTAAAGTCTCTAAACTAGTGTTTAAAGTAACATTTAGGATGGTTTGATTATAATAAACTTTTAGCACGATTCCCTCTGATACTGATAATATATTAAAAACCTCAATTAAGAGGTCTTTTTCTAAATAAATAAAATTATTGTAATGTTTGTGAATTGCAATAAATAATATTGAAAAATAAAAAAAGGTAAAAAAAATAATTAAAATGTGGGGGCAAATTATTGGAGCGTTTCAAAGTTTTTAAATAAAGCCTTTATCTAATAATTGCTTTCTTAAAATATCTGCTTGGGCAAAATCTCTACATTTTCTTGCATCTTGCCACAAAAAATATGTTTGTAAGTCTGTTTTTGTTGGTTTGTTAAATGGAATTGTAATTCCTAAAATATTTAAAATTAATAATAAAGAGTTTTGAAATTGGGATAACTTATCCAAAATTTGGGTTTGATGGGCTTGTTTAATTGTTTGTTCCATTAAATCAATTACTTTATGAGTAGCCAAATCATCTTGCATTAATTGATGAAATAACTGCATTATATCTTGGTCTAAGGATTGGCAAGAAAATTGATTAACTTTTAAATAAAAATTATTTTTAGTTAAAAAATCAGTTATTTTTTGGTATTTTTGTTGGGCTTTTTCCATCAAATCATAACTAAAATTGATTGGCTTGCGGTAATGAGTACTCAAAATTAAAAGCTTTATTATGCAAGGATTGTATTGTTTTAATAAATCTTTACACCAAATAATATTTCCTAAAGATTTAGACATTTTTTGATTTTGATAATCTAATCTTTCTACATGCATAAAAAAATTAGCTAGTTTTTGGTGGCTATGGGCGTGTGTTTGGGCAATTTCATTTTCATGATGAGGAAATTTTAAATCTGTACCTCCTCCATGAATATCCAAAGGCAATTTAAAAAGTTGTTCAATCATAGTTGCACATTCAGTATGCCAACCAGGACGCCCTGAAAACCAAGGACTTGGGTATGTAATACCTTGCGAAGTTTTTTTCCATAAAATAAAATCTCCTGGAAATTCTTTTTGGGGGTCTAATTGTTTACGTGCATTTTGTTTAAGTTGGGATAAATCTTGTTTTTTGAGTTTACCATAATCATCAATTTTAGATACACGAAAATATATTCCTTGATCGGTAAAATAAGCAAATCCTTGGTCTAAAAGAGTTTGGATGTAGACAATCATAGAATTGATATATTGAGTAGCTTGAGGTTTAAAATTAATGGTTTGAATGTTTAGGGTTTTGAGGAGATTGTTGAAAGATTTAATATATTTATTGGATAAATCTTGTTCCAAAACTTGGTTTTTAAGGGCATTTTCAATAATTTTATCATCAATATCAGTAATATTTACTACATAATATACCCTAAAATTAAGCATTTCTAAATATCTTTTCACTGTATCAAAAAAAATTAACGGTCTGGTGTTTCCTAAATGCAGGTGATTATAGACAGTAGGTCCACAAACATACATGTTAATTTGGGGCGGATGGGCAGGGTTAAAAAATTCTTTTTTGCGAGTTAAAGAGTTATAAATTTTTAGCATTAAAGAAATCCTTTTTGTTTGGAAAATGGCATAAAGAAAAATGAGGGGGCAAATAAAAGAAAAAAATAAGGGTTAAATTGCGATGGAATGAATTATATAAAATAAAATGATAAGT
>NZ_JSWH01000171.1:0-2874 GCF_000803325.1 Chrysanthemum yellows phytoplasma | reverse complement strand
CAGAACCATTGTTTTTTGCATGGTTTTTGCTGAATTGTTTTTCGCAAACCAAACTTTATTATTTTTTTTAAACCCAATTTATACATTTTTATTTTTTCATTTCACGATGAAATTTTGTACTGAACAAATTAAAAAAAATAATAAAACTTCCAACCCGCCCCATTCAAAATTAATTCTAAATTAATTATCAATATTTTAAAAAACAAACTTATTTATCGTTTTAATGACAAAATTGCATCAAAAAATCTAATTCCCCCTATTTTTTTATTTTTTGTTTTGCATTACAAATCATTAAACTAAATTCAAAAAGAAAAAGAGGTAAAACAATGATTTTACATTTGTTAACCCCCCCCAAAAGAAAGGTATCAAGGATATGAAAGGTGATTATTGGCGAACTCATTGTATAATGGATTGTTCCCTTCTTGTCTTTGCTTTAATTTGTGGATCAATTATCGGCTATTTTTTGTATTCTTTTTTTAATCAAAAGAAATTAGAAGAAAAAAAACAAGCATTTGACAACAAACTAAAAGAAAAAGAAAAAGATTTGCAACAACGCGAACAAGAAATGATGCGTAATGCCAAAATAGAAATAACTTCTTTAAGACAAAAATTAGAACTGGATTTAGAACAAAGAACCAACACAATTGTTGATTTAGAATCCAAAAATAATCGTCGTGAAGAATTGCTTAACAACAGAACTGAGAGCCTCAATAAAAGAGAAGAGCATTTAGATTCTGAACAACAAATAATTAGCCATACTAAAAAAAACCTAGAACAACAAATCAAAGAACAAGAAACAATTTTAAACACCCAAAAACAACAATTAGAAAAAATAGCTTCCTTAACGCAAGATCAAGCCAGACAAATCATAATGAAAGAAACAAGAGACCAAACCACTTATGAAATGATGTCATATATTAAACAAGAAGAAGAAAAAGCCAAAAGCGAAGCATCTAAAAAAGCCAAAACTCTTTTAGTTTTAGCCATGCAAAAATATGCTGGCGATATTACAGGAGAAAAAAATATTAGCGTTGTTAACATTCCTAACGAAGATATGAAAGGACGGATTATTGGGCGCCAAGGCAGAAATATTAAGTCTTTGGAAGTTTTAACCGGAGTAGACTTAATTATTGATGAGTCCCCTTGCACCATTATTTTAAGTAGTTTTGACCCGATTAGAAGAGAAATTGCCAAAAAAACTTTAGAATTTTTGGTCTCTGATGGGCGAATTCATCCTTCTCGCATCGAAAAAGCCTTAGAAACTTCAACCATAGAAGTAGACAATTTTATTAAAGAAATGGGCGAAGAAGCTGCTTTTATTACTAAAATCGGCGAAGTGCACCCCGACTTAATTAAAATTTTGGGAAAACTGCACTTCCGCATTAGTTACAGTCAAAATGTTTTGAAACATTCTTTGGAAGTAGCTTTTTTAGCTGGTAAACTTGCCTCTGAAATTGGCGAAAACGAAATTCTTGCAAGAAGAGCAGGACTTTTTCATGACATCGGTAAAGCTCTAGACCACGAAATGGAAGGAAGCCACGTAGAAATTGGCGTTTTTATTGCTTCCAAATACAAAGAAAAAAAAGAAGTTATCGACGCTATTGCCTCTCATCATGAAGACCAAGAACCCCAATCAATTATCGCTGTTTTAGTTGCAATAGCAGACACCTTGTCTTCCGCTAGACCAGGAGCCAGAAAAGAATCAGTAGAAAACTACATCCAAAGACTAACCAAATTAGAAACTATTGCTAATGCAACAGAAGGAGTTGCCAAATCTTATGCTATTCAAGCTGGGCGCGAAATTCGTGTTATCGTTGAACCAGACAAAATCGCAGACAATTTTATTTTCCAAACTGCCCGCACCATTAAAGAACAAATTGAAAAAGACATTAGTTACAATGGTGTTATCAAAGTTACTGTTATAAGAGAAACCAGAGCTGTGGAAATGGCTAAATTATAATCCACCAAAGGAGATAATTAATTCATGAAAATAATGTTTATCGGAGATATTTACGGAAACCCAGGAATTAGTTATTTTGCCGAAAAAGTGGGTTTTTTAAAAGAAACTTACAAACCTAACCTCATTATTGCCAATGCTGAAAACGCTGATAATGGCAAAGGTTTAAGTTTTAAAATTTATAAAAAATTACAAAAATTAGGTGTTGATTTGATGACTATGGGAAACCATGTTTGGAAAAATAAACAAATTAAAAATTTTATTGACAAATCAAATGTAATTCGTCCCATCAATGACACCCAACAATTAGGGCAAGGTTATAAAATTATTGATTGCGAAGATAAAAAAATTTTAGTTATGAATGCTTTAGGACGTGTTTTTATTAACTCCAAATTGCATTGCCCTTTCAAAACTATTGATAATGTTTTGGAACAAAATAAAGCTAAATATGATTTTTCTTTTTTGGATTTTCATGCCGAAGCCACTAGTGAAAAAATTGCTTTAACTCATTATTTTGATGGTAGAATTGATGCTATTGTAGGCACTCACACTCATGTCCAAACTAACGACGAACGCCTTTTTCCCCACAATACTCTTTATATTTCTGATGCAGGAATGACAGGAGCCAAGGACGGCGTCATTGGTAAAGAAAAAGAACCTATAATTCAATCTTTTTTAGGAAATCGTGTTGTTTCAAGACCTAATGCCGAAGGAAAAAGACAATTAAACGGTTTACTTGTCACTCTTAAACCTCACAAAACTATTGAAAAGATTAATTTATCAGAATGAAATAAAATTTGTTTTATGAAAACTAAGCGAAAAAGAATCAAAATTATCTTCTGTATCACTTTAATTTTTTTGTTTTTTAACGCTTTGCATTTTTTTATTTTATTCTGGTTTTTTAATTATTTAAATTA
>NZ_JSWH01000170.1:0-4094 GCF_000803325.1 Chrysanthemum yellows phytoplasma | reverse complement strand
TTTATAAATTTATAAAAAATAAAATAGAAATGTTGGAAAAAAAGATAAGTGAAAATACCATCTTTTAAAAAAAACATAATTATTGTAATAATAATCTTTTCTATACTTTTAATAATATTTGGTTGGTTAGGATGGCAAAATAACTTTTTTGCTTTAGAAGCTTCACAAAATTCTACTAAAAATACTTCTTTATCCTCTAAAAATTTTAATTATAATGATTTACAAGATTTACCAAAAAACCAAAATGAAAAAATCGAAGAACAAGCTCCAGAATCAAAAGAAAACAATTTAGATAATCCCAATCAAAAAGGAAAAAAAACATTTTATCCACAAATAACAGAAATTGAAGAAAATGAAGAAATAAAAGAAACACCCAAATACAGACCAAAAGCAACTCCCAAACCTAACCAAAACAACAACACACAAACTATCAAAAAAAATCCTCATTTACAAAAAGCCAAAAATAAAAGAAAAGTGATGCAAAAAAAACTAGTTTACCAAAACCAAAAAATTATTGATTTAAAAGAACAAATCTTACTTTTGGAAAATGAAAAAAACAAACCCAAAGAACTAGATAATCAATTTAGTGATCAAATTAAACCTCAATTGGAATCTCAAATCCAAGGAATGAACATTTATAATGTATATTTAGGGAAAAAAAGCGATAAAGATATGGCGTTAGAATGGTTACGAAAAAACTTTTCTAATCAACATTATCAAATTAACTTTTCTTATGGTTTGTATAATTCTCAAATTATCCAATCCACAGTTTTTTTTGATTCACGCATCAAAGAACCACCACCCAAAAACCTTTTATTAGTTTATTTTGATGGAGGCACAAGAGATAAAGCTAATAATTGTTATTCTTTGGAGGCATTAAAAACTTTAGGTAATGGTGCTCAAAATATGTATATTCTTTGGCAAGATGAAAGTCCTTTTAATGACAAAAACTTTATTCAAAACAACTTTTGCACTGACCTTATTTATGAAAAAGGATCTTTTTTAGGTGGACCTTCTTATTTGAATGTCAAACACATTGCTTTAAAAAATATTAACACCAATGAAATTATTGCCACTTTTCCTGTTAAATGTAAAATTGAAGTGCCTTGTTCACTTGATGGACTAGATTTAGAGTTAAAATTTCCTTTTTATAACTACAAAATAGAAGGTTTATTATCAAATACTCATATCAAAAGTCTTAGAAAAATTAATGTATATTCTAAACACACAGGACAATCAAAAACACTTTATTACAAAATTTAAAAAAATAAACAGTAGATTGAATTTGCAATCTACTGTTTTTTTAATATAAAATATGAGGTAATAACTACCTAAATTATAATTTGAATGTTTTTTTGATGTATGTTTGGTTCGTTGTTATTTAATGTTATTATTTAAAATAAAGCATCCCATCTTTAACAACAAGACAATTACTACTTTGATTTTGGGTAAGTTCTTCCAATTTAGTTTGTAATTTGGTTTCAGAAACAAAAGGACAAACCCCAAAATTTAGCACTAAACGACGAGCTTCTTGTTCAGTTTTAACTAAAGCCAAAACAGGAACGGATGGATGAAATTTAGAAACATTATAAGCATCTTTTAAGTCATAGACAACAATTGCTTTAACATCGGTGCGTAAAGCCAATTCCACAGCACTTAATAAAAGGTTTTCTTTGGAGTTTTTAGGTTGGTATACTTGTGATAAAGCTTGATAATTAACTACTTTTTCAGCTTGATAATTAATTTTTTTCATATAAGTTACAGCTTCTACAGGATATTCACCTGAAGCACTTTCGCCTGATAGCATAGTAAAGGTGGTGCCTTCTCTAACTGCATTAAAGACATCAGAAGTTTCAGCTTTGGTTGGACGCGGATTTCTTTGCATAGATTCTAACATTTGAGTAGCTACTACAACTGGTTTGCCGTATTCTAAACATTTAGTAATCATACGTGTTTGGTAAAGTGGTACTAATTCACCATCAACTTCTATTCCTAAATCACCTCTTGCAACCATAATACCGTCTGATTCTTGAATGATTTCTTCTAAATTATCAACACCTTCTTGATTTTCTATTTTAGAAATAATTTGGATGTTGGAATTTCCTTGTTCTTGTAAAATTTTTCTAATATCTTTGACATCTTGAGCTCTTCTAACAAATGAAGCAGCAATATAATCAAAATCTTGTTGGGCAGCAAAAACAATATCTTGATAATCTTTAGGAGAAATAAAATCCATTTCTAAATTAACTTTAGGAACATTTACACCTCTACGAGATTTGATGGAGTGAGTATTTTTGGCTTTAGTAACTAATTGTTGTTTGGCTTCGTCTTTGCCTACAACTTCCAAAGATAAGTATCCATCATCAATATTAACCATATCGCCAACTTTTAATTCATTGTATAAATTAGAATAACTAACTGAAAAAAGTTTAGCATTACCTAAAACTTCTGTCATAGATATTTTTACTTCAGAATCTTTTTGAATTGTTACTACACCATCAAATTCGTGAGTTCTAATTTCAGGTCCTTTAGTATCTAACATAAGTCCTGTGTTTTTGTCTAATTTATCGCTAATAGTTTTAATGGTTTTCATTAAAAGTTTAGTTTGTTCGTATTGAGCGTGAGAAAAATTAAATCTTGCTACATTCAAACCTGTTTGAATTAAGGCTTGTAAAATGTTTTTATCATAAGAAGCAGGTCCTAAGGTACAAATTATTTTAGTTTTGTTCATGAATAACTACATCCTTTTTTGTTTTTTAAAATATAAAAATGATTGTCAAAATTAGTTAAATTATGACATTATGACATATAAAAAAATTTAAATAAGAAATAAGCCAAAGTATAGATAATAGGTCCAATAATTCTAGTAGCAATCATAATAAAAGGTAATAAATTGTCTCTTTTACTTATTGACATTATTCCTAAATGTCCAGTTCCTCCTACACTTAAAGCACCTAAACCAGCTGTAAGAGATGTTTCAAAAGGATAAAAACCCAAAGCTTTAGCAAGAACAAAGGATACTAAAACAACTACCAATAAAGCAGTTAAAACCATAGTTAAAACAGGTATTTGTTTTATTCCTCCCATTAATTGTTGCCATTTAACTGTCATTCCCAAACCTGCTAAAATAGGAGTAGTGAAATTTTTAGATATTACTTGTCCTGCTTGAGAAATATGACTTTGATTTTCTTGTGATAATAAATTAAAAACTCTAATCAAAATTAAGAAAAGAATAAAATAAACTAACGATTCTAAATAACCCCATAATAATTTATTTAAAAGACCACTTAAACTAAATAATACAAAAATCATCGTTAAACCCATACCAATATTTTTATATTCTAAAGGAGTTTTTTTCTCTGTTGGTTTGGGTGTAAGTTTATTGTTTTTGTATTCTAATTTTCCTTTACCACTAAATTTAGTTTTATCAAAAATAACATACATTAAGCCAGCAAATAAAATACTTAAACATCTAGCCATAATTAAAGGCACTATAATTGCTGTTCTAATAGTTTTTTGATCTAATTGAGGAAAAGCATCTTTATAAATACCATTTGCAAAACCATTAATACCTAAATTAGTTCCTCCATTTGTTAACGGAACAGCTACATAAAAAATAGAGTCTAAAAAGGAACCTTGAGTGCTAAACCCTTCTGGTTTTTGATAATTAAATAAGAATCCTACAAAACCAACACTTAAAATAGCTACTAAACAAACAATTAATGTTAAAGGAAGAAACTTAGAAAGCGATCTTTTTAATAAATTTCTATCAACACTTAAAATACTTCCAGCAATAACACAAGTTATAAAAAAGTTAGCAAAATCAGATCCTAAATGATTATTTGGTGTTTTTGTACTGAAAAAATTTTCATTACATTTGTTTGCTAAATCTTGCGGTATCCATCCTTTATAAACTAAATAAGAAGGAACAAAAATACAAAGCAAAAATCCTAATCCTATTTTATTTAAATAAGGGACACTATCACCAATAAAATTAAGACCATATCCTAAGACAAAAATAATAAATAAAGGGGTTAAAAGAGGGTGATATAATTTTTTTATTCCCCATTCTTTAACTGCAAAAAGATGTAAAG
>NZ_JSWH01000169.1:0-4416 GCF_000803325.1 Chrysanthemum yellows phytoplasma | reverse complement strand
AAAACATTAACGAAAGACAAGTATTTTTATCCAACAAAACTACGGTAGCCTTTTCAAACCTTATCATTCAACAATAAGAGACGAATTTGGTCAGGTCTTGATTGAAGCAGCCATAGGTTATTTTTATTGTGTGGAAGATAGGGTTTGAAAAGGTTATTTTTAATATAAAAGACCCAAAAAACAATTTTTAAAACAACAATTCAATGCATAAAATTAAAAAAACAAAAAAATAAATTTTTATTAATGAATTTTGGCAAAAATACTTTCGAAAAATAACAATTTCACAACTAAAAAATAAAGGAAAAGGAGCAATCATATGAATTTTTCATTTTTTCAAAAAGAAAAAGAATTTAAATTATTAACTAATATTTACAACTCTTTACAAGGAGAACCATTTTTAACCCAAGAAACAACATTAAAAGGAAAAGAAACCAAAGTAGAATTTTATTATTTGGATCAAAGCAAATATTATAGTACTCTTTTTCAATCACGCCAATTTGCTGTTTGGACTGCTGATAAAGGAGTGTGCCGCCTTTTGGTTGAAAAAAAATATTACGAAGAATTTGGAGCTTTTTATCAAAAAGATATAAACGATATGTGGCTAGATTTTATATGGTAGATTTTCCAAAAAGAAGCTACTTTAATCAAAACAATAAAATTTTTATTTGTGGCAGTTTTAGTGCCTATTTTATTAAATGCTTTTTTGCTTAGTGGACAAATTTCTGTTTGGTTAAGAATTCCTGCTTTTGTTGTATTGATATCTTCTTGTTTTTCTATGAATTATTGGATGAAAAACCAACAAAAAAAATTACACATATTTAGAGATAAAAAATTACAAGAAACATTGGACAAAATCCAAGAAACATTAGGAATAGAACTTTACGAATCATTAAAAGAAAAACAAAAACAATTCAATCCAACTTTTGTTGAACCCAAATCCGACCAAAATCCCAATGAAGACACCCACAAAAACAAAGACAACACAATAGACGAAATAAACTAATTAAATTAAACAAATGATAAATAAATGATTATAAAACCCAAAAAAACAATCAAGAAAGGTACTCAAATGATCTACGATAGCATTGTTATTGGAGCAGGACATGCAGGTGTTGAAGCTGCTTTAATATTGGCAAAAAAACATAATACTTTACTCATTACAGGCTCCTTAAAACAAGTTGCTTCCTTACCTTGCAATCCTTCTATAGGAGGTCCTGCCAAAGGTGTTGTAGTACGTGAAATAGATGCTTTAGGTGGTGTTATGGCAAAAGCTGCAGATCTTGCACAAATTCAGATCAAAATGCTTAACTCTTCCAAAGGTCCTGCAGTAAGAGCTTTAAGAGCTCAAATTGATAAATTAGAATATCCTCAAATTATTTTCGAAATATTACAAAAAACCCTCAATTTAACTCTATTGGAAGGGCTCGTAAACAATCTAGTCATCCAAAACAACCAAGTTCAAGGAGTCTGTCTTATTGATGGAACAAAAATTAATGCCAAAACTGTCATTATCACTACAGGAACTTATTTAGCAAGCCAAATTTTAATTGGAGATACCAAAAAATCCTCGGGACCTAATGGCGTTCCTACAACTTACGGTATCAGCACTCAATTAAAAGAATTAGGTTTTGAAGTTATTCGTTTAAAAACAGGCACACCACCAAGAGTTAAAAAAAACAGCATTGATTATAGCCAAACCAAAATACAAATGGGAGATAATTTAGAACAAATATTTAGTTTTGTTCCCCAAACAAATCAAAGACCCCAAGAACCATGTTTTTTAACTCACACCAACCAAACCACCCACCAAGTTATCCAAAAACATTTAAACCAATCAGCTATGTATGGAGGTTATGTTGAAGGCACAGGCCCTCGTTATTGCCCTTCTATCGAAGATAAAGTAGTAAGATTTTGTGATAAAAACAGTCATCAAATTTTTATTGAACCAGAAAGCCTATCTTTGGATGAAATGTATCTACAAGGACTTTCTACCAGCATGCCTCAACACGTTCAACACGAAATCCTTAAAACTATTCCAGGATTACAAAACGCCCAAATCACTAAATATGCTTATGCTATCGAATACGATGCTTTTAATCCCAACCAACTCAAACACAGTTTAGAGACTAAAAAAATCCAAAATCTCTTTTTAGCAGGACAAATGAACGGCACCAGCGGTTATGAAGAAGCTGCTTGTCAAGGGCTTATGGCAGGAATTAATGCTTCTTTAAAACTCCAAAATAAACCTCCTTTTGTGTTAAAAAGAAATGAAGCCTATATTGGTGTTTTGATCGATGATTTAATCACTAAGGGCGCCAAAGAACCGTACCGTCTTTTGACATCACGCGCGGAATTTCGTTTATTATTAAGACACGACAATGCCGATTTGCGCCTCAAAGATTACGGATATCAACTAGGTTTGATTGATGAAAAAGATTATAACAATTTTCAAAACAAAAAAGCTAAAATCAACCTTTTATTAGAAAAAAGCAAAAATTATGAAATTTTAGTTAATTCAGATAATCTATCTTATTTAAAACAACAAAAATCAGCTAGTCTTGGAGAAAAAACCACATTAGCACAACTACTAAAAAGACCAGAATTAAATTTTTGCACTTTACAACATTTTTTACAGGAAAAAGCAGATAAAACCATTTATGAACAAGTAGAAATACAAATCAAATACGAAGGTTATATTGCTAAAGCCCAAAAAGAAGCTCAAAAATTAGCAAGGTTAGAACAAAAAAAAATTCCTAGCAAAATCAATTACGCAGATATTAAAAATTTATCAAAAGAAGCTCAAGAAAAACTTGATTTAATCAAACCCCAAACTTTAGGACAAGCAACAAGAATATTAGGAGTCAATCAAGTTGATATTTCGATTTTATTAGTTTATTTGGAAAAACATCATGCTTTACTTTGAATCATTAAAAGACAAATTTGCACTCAACGAAAAGCAATTAAACAAGTTTGTTTTTTACTATGAATTTTTAAAACAAGAAAACCAAAAAATGAACCTTACTTCTATAATATCTTTATCTGATGTTTGCTATAAACATTTTTATGATTCTTTAATTTTAAAAGAAATATTTAACTTTAATACTGTAACTAATCTTTGTGATGTTGGCTCGGGTGCTGGCTTTCCTAGCTTTCCTTTAAAAATTCTTTTTCCTCATTTAAAAATTGTAATCATTGAATCATCTTTAAAAAAAATCAATTTCTTAAAACAATTAGCAAGCCATTTGGAATTAGATAATATATGTTTTTTTCACCAAAGAGTAGAACAATATGACATAGCCAAAAATGGCAGTTATGATTGTGTTGTTGCTCGCGCTTTGGCTAGACTGGAACTTATCTTAAAATGGTGTGTTCCTTTAGTGAAAAAAAAGGGTTATTTTATTGCTATGAAAGGTAAAAACTTTCAACAAGAATTAGAAGCTAGCAAAAAGATAATTAAGCAAATAAGAGTTAAATTAGTTAGTGCAAAAACATTGGAATTACCAATGCAATTAGGAACAAGAACTAATTTATTATTCCAAACCGAATAAAAAAGGTAATATAATAAAAAAAAGATCACGAATATTCGTGATCTTTTTTATTTTCTTTCTTGACCAAATAACCTTAGCAAAATTAACATTATTCTTAAAAAAATTTCAATTAAAGTTGTTGCAAAAGCCAAAGAAACTTGCCATTCATATTTTTTAGGCATTCCTTGTTTAATCATTTGTTCGGTGTAATCAAAATGAAGTGCTAAAAACATAGATACAAATCCTAACATAATTAAACTAATAGGAAGAGTTAAAAAGCTATTGTAAATAATATTTTCAATTGTCCAAATGCCGCATAAAGACAACACTAAACGAACTATATAAGAAACCACCAAAGCAAAATAACAATATAGCATAATTTGTCTAAATCTATTTGTTACTTTTATAAAACCTTTATAATAAGCATGGGACATTGCAACAAAGACGATAAAGGTTGCAAAAATAGCCATAAAGGCAATTTCAACTAAATTGGCATAAACTAAATTTAGAACAACAAAAATAATTGATAAAATTATTCCTTCTATAAAAGAATAAATTAATCCACAAGCTTTAGAAATTTCAACTTGTTTTAATCCTGCAGAATAAATACCATAATTTAAAAAACCTAACGCAATCATGGAAAAATAAATTGCATGAATATTTAGATTTTTTAATATCGCGGGTTTTAGAATTGGGTAAAAAACATTGAAGTGATTGCTGTAACACATAAAAGCAAAATTGTTTTTAAAGCAATTCCTTTACGAGTAGCAATATTATTATAAGTAGTTGTTTCAAATAAAGAAAGAAAGAAAGTTATTTTTAATTTGGGTAAACGAATTATTTACTTTATTGGATTCCATCTAAACCACCTTTTTAAATTTTATTTATT
>NZ_JSWH01000168.1:0-1409 GCF_000803325.1 Chrysanthemum yellows phytoplasma | reverse complement strand
ATTCATTTATTATTTAATTCACTTATTAAGAATTAATTTTTTTCAAAATAAGTTCTAAGGATTTTTTTAATTCATAATCACTTTGAGAATTTTTTTTAATTTTTTGATAAGCTTTAAAAACTGCAGAATGGTTTCTTTTGAAAAAACTACCAACAATATTATAAGGAATATCTTTTAATTCTTTGATTAAATACATAGCAATATGACGCGGTAAAGTATATTTTTGTTGTCTTTTTTTACTCATTAAATCACGAACTGAAATATTGAAAAAATTGCTAACAACTGATTTGATTTTTTCCAAAACATCCTCATCATAAGAAACACTTTTTTTGCTTTTAATCAAAAGTTCTAAAGCTTCATTGGCAATATTAATATCAATATCATAGCCAAAAGTTTGGGCATAATTCAACAATCTTAATAAAGCTCCTTCCATTTCACGAACATTATTAACAAAAGAAGAAGCAATCAAATCAAGGACATCTTTTTTTATTTTCAAAGGATTTTGTGGTTCAAATTCTAATATTTTCTTTTTCAAAATATTGAGACGATGATTAAAATCAGGACTTTGAATATCAACCATAAGACCAGCTTCAAAACGTGAAGTTAATCTAATCATAATATTTTTTAGTTCTGAGGCTTGTTTATCACTTGTAATTACAATTTGTTTTTGGTTTAAATAAAGATAATCAAATAATTTAAAAAACTCCATTTGAGTTCTTGTAGCACCTGCCATAATTTGGATATCATCAACTAATAAAAGATCAATATCACGGTATTTTTCGTTGAAATCCTCCATTTTGGCTTTTCTTAATTGGTTGGTAAATTCTTCAATAAATCCATCAGCTTTTACATATAGAACTTTTTTGGCTGAATGTGTTTTTTTCAAAATATGATTTCCAATTGCTTGAATTAGATGGGTTTTTCCGATTCCTGCTTTTCCAAAAATATATAGCGGATTGGTAGTTACTTTTTTTTCTTCAGCAATTTTTTTGGCAATTTTAAAGGCAAAATTATTACTTTTTCCCACAACAAAATTATCAAAACTATACTTGGGATTGGTATTTCCATAATTGTATTTATTAAAACTTATTTTTCTATTTTCAATTTCAACATTTTTTTCATTATCAGTTTTAGTTTCGATTTGTTCTTTTTCAATTTTTTCAAAATATTTATTATTTTGGAATTCATCATTATTTTCATTATTTTCAATTTTGGAAAAATAATTTTTATTCTCATTTTCTAATTTTTCTTTAAGATTTTCAAAATGTTTTTTTTCATCATCAAAATTACTATTTTTTTTATTTTTTTCTGAAACAAATTCAATTATAATTTTTTCTTCAAATTTTAATTTAGTTATTTTTTTGATTTTTTCAAAATACATTTTATATATTTTATTCTTAATAAATTCA
>NZ_JSWH01000167.1:0-9259 GCF_000803325.1 Chrysanthemum yellows phytoplasma | reverse complement strand
CTAAGATTGTAAATTTAAAATTCTTGTAAATGATTTCGGTATTTTTGTCATTTGGTTTGGGGAATCTTCCCAATTGTCCTATTAAAAAACCACTTAAAGTATCATAATCTTCAGTGTTAAATTCTAATTTAATTGCTTCTGCGACCTCTTCTAAATCAGCAAATCCATTAACAATATATTCATTTTTGGCAACTTCTTTAATCATTAGCTCTTCGTTGTCGTATTCATCCGAAATTTCACCTAAGATCTCTTCAATTAAATCCTCAAAAGTAATTATTCCAGCTGTGCCACCATATTCGTCAATTACTATTGCCATATGGGTTTTGGTTTTTTTCATTTCGCGGAAAAATTCATTAGTATTTTTTGTATCTGGGACCAAATAAGGTTTTCTAATGAATTTTTTCAAATCAAAAATTTTATTTGGGTTTGAGGACATTAAATAATTAAAAATATCTTTAACATGTAAAATGCCTATAATATTATCAATACTATTTTCATAAACTGGAAAACGTGTGTATTTTTCATTTTGGATAGTTTTAATTAATTCTTTTTTGGTAATTTCAACATCAATTGCAACTACTTCGGTGCGGTGGCGCATTACTTCAGAAATGTTTGTGTGATCAAATTCAAAAATATTTTGAATCATTTTATTTTCATCTTTGTCAATGATGCCTTTTTGATAACTTGAAGTTAACATTAAGCGTAGTTCGTCTTCTGAGACTTGTATGCTATTTTTGTTAGGATTTAGTCCGAAAACAATAAGAAAAAGATTACTTACTTGAGTCAAAATCCAAACCAAAGGCGTAATTAACCAAGCAATTAAGGAAATAGAACCAGAAAAAAGATAAGCAATTTTGGAAGGTGCATGCATTGCTATGCGTTTAGGAATTAATTCTCCAAAAATAATAGAAAGGGTAATAATTAAAGCCTCAATTCCGATGTTATGTAATGAAAAATGCCCTTCTGTTTCTCTTAGCCAACAAGATGTTACAATATTTCCTTGAAAAAAAGTAATGATGTGAATCATAATTTGAATTACTGATAAAAAAGTGGTTGGTTTGGCTTTGATTTTTTTGACTCTTAGAGCATTTTTATTGCCCTTTTTGATATCTAATTCAATTTTGCTTTCGTTAGTAGAAATAAAAGATATTTCGCAAGCTGCAAAAAAAGCATTTAATGCGATTAAAATAATCAATATGACTATCGGATTCATAAGAAAAAACACCTTTTGGCATTAATGCACATTTTTTTATTTGCTAAATTTGATTTTTTACCTACAAACGTCTTTTTTTCAAAGATCTTTATTGTGCTCAATTTTATACTATCACTATCGTCCATATTTTTTTGAAACAACACCTCGCTTTTAATTTATATTTTTAATAACTAACTGATTTCATTTTAACATAAATAATAAAAAATGTCAATTTATAAAGTAAAATAATTGCTGGTTTTTCATTGGTTTTTGCTCGCTTTTTGTGGTACATATTTTTTTGTTAATGGAAAATAAAAGCAATAAAAAAGAATAGTAATTTTATTTGGGTGTTTCTTTTGGTTTTGTGATTTTTTTGTGATTTGTGGTAATTGAAAAAATTGATGACTATTTTCAAAAACTTCTGTTTGCTATTATTGTTGCCTTTTGGTTTGGCGTTTCTTTTTTGCCTCCATGCAATTTTAATTTATCTTTGGATTTTATAATTTGTTTACAATAAATTAGCAAACCTATCAAAAATAATTAAAGCATCTTGGTGAATGTTGTTTTCCAAAATAAAATCTAGATCCAAAGGCCAAATGCTATATTTTAGTGTCAATAAACAGCGATAACGGTTATTTTTTTTAGGAATAAGTGATAAAACAGGACCTAAAACAGTTATTTTGTGTGAAAAGCGATTGGCCAATACTGCTTTGATGCGGTAAGCAATATCAAAAGTTTTTTTAAAATCTTTATGAGAGATTAAAATTTGGCTCAGGTATCCAAATGGAGGGTTTTGTGATATTTTTCTTTCTTCTAAAAGTTGTCTCAAAAACTCCTTTTCTTCATATTTGACTGCCGCATTAATTGCAAAATGGTCTATATTATAGCTTTGCACAATTACTTTGCCTTGTTCTTTTCTGCCACAACGTCCTGCTGCTTGAATGAGTAATTGAAAGGTTTTTTCTGAGCCTTTAAAACTAGGAATTTTGAGTAAAGAATCTGCCATTAAAATACCTACTAAAGTAACTTTGTGAAAGTCAAGTCCTTTGGCAATCATTTGAGTTCCTAACAAAATATCTGCTTTTTCTTGATTAAAATCGTTCCATAATTTTTCGTATTGACTAATTTTTGTGATAGTATCTGAATCAAATTTGATAAGTCTTGCTTGCAAAAATTCTTTTTGGAGATAAGCTTCGATGTATTCGATACCAACGCCTACTTCTTTTATTTGTTCTTTGGAGCAGCGCATGCATTTTGGTGTAAATTGCTCTTTATAGTTGCAATGACTACATTTTAATAGTTCTTGTTTTTGATAAAAAGTAAGGCTATTGTTGCATTTATGGCATTTGGGGACAAAGCCGCAAAAACGACATAAAACAAATGGTGCAAAACCTTTAGTGTTGATAAATAAAATGGCTTGTTGTTGTTTGGCTAGAACTTCCCTTAATGCATGTTTGAGGGTTTGGGAAAAAGGTTCTAAATTGCCTTTTTTTAATTCTTCTTTCATGTCTACAAGTTCGATGGTAGGTAAAGCATCAATTAAAGCTCTTTTGGTAAGGCTTAAAAGTTGATAATTTTGTTGTAAAACTTGATAATGACTTTCCAAAGAAGGAGTAGCGCTTCCTAAAATTAAAGGAATTTTGTGGTATTTAGCCCTTATTTGTGCCAAGGTTCTTGCATCATAAGTGGCGCGCTCTTTTTCTATTAAAGCCTCGTCGTGTTCTTCGTCAATGATGACAATTCCTAAATTATTTAAAGGAGCAAAAATAGCACTACGAGTGCCTAAAACAATGCAGGCTTGTTGTTCTTTGATTTTTAAAAATTGGTCTAAATGTTCTTTGGGGCTTAAATAACTGTGTAAAATAGCTATATTTTTGTTTGTGAATTTGGCTTGGAGGCGTTGCATTAAAGGAGCTATTAACATTACTTCAGGTACCAATAATAAAACTTGTTTATTTTGATTGAGAACTTTGGTAATTAAATGGAGATAAATTTCAGTTTTGCCTGAGCCTGTTTTTCCGTATAAAAGATAAGTTTTGTGGTAGTTAAGATTTATTTTTTGTGCTATTTGTTGTTGTTCTTCATTCAAAATTATTTTTTTGTCTTCTGCAAGTAAATCAAAGTTGTGATTTAGAACTATACTTATTTTTTGTTCTGTTTGTAAAAGAATCTTTTTGCGGATTAAGGATTGAATAATGCTGTTTGAAGTCAATTCTAAGGCTTTTTTTCTTGTGATTTCTTGAGTTTTTATTTTTGGTTTGCTATGTTTGATTTCATTTGAGCTTGTTTTATCTAACATTTTTAAAGGTTTTAAAGGTTTTAATTGTTTTAATTCTTTTAATTTTGCAATAAAATCTTTTTGCTTGGGTGTTAATTTTATATCTTTTTGTTCACTTAATTGCGGATTAAGGTGGTAAATGCATATTTTTTTTTCAGTGTTTTTTTCTTTGAGTTGTAAAATATCTTTGATTATGACAATTTTTTTCTTAGATAGTTTTGTAAAATGTTCTAATAGTTTTTCTTGCGATTTGTTTTTGGGATTTAAAAAAAGTTCCTTTTTGTTTGCGAAAAAAACTTTGAGATTTTCAGGAAATAACTCCTTATTTATAATTTTAATTTCTTTTAAAAAAGATTTTACAAATTCTTTGGGGAAAATAGTTTCATAAACTAAGGCTTTAATAATGAAAGGAGTTTTTAACATTTCTTGGGATAATAAAAAAAATTCTTGATCAAAATAAGGAGTTTCATCTAAAATAGTTATTATTTCTTTTAAGTTCTTATTGAACTTGCTATTTTCTTTTAAATTGATAATATAGCCTAAGCGTTGCGAATTAGCATTACCAAAAGGAACTACAACTCTCATTGCTTTTTTGATTATCTTTTCAAAATGGGGTGGTACCAAATAATCAAAAGGTTTGTTAATTCCTTGATATGTAGTTTTTATATCTATAATTATTTCAGCTATCAATTTTTTATCCTTGCTTTCCTTATTGCTTTAGTTTTTGAGGGTTTGATACTTCAATTATAACAAAATTATAAATCATTTGGGATTAATAAAAAAAGAGACTTTAAAAAGCCTCTTTACGATTTGTTTGATTGTAATTAATGTGTGTAAACGATTTTAATTTATTTTTTTACAGTAGCTAATTTATTTTTGTTAGGTTTATTACCTACTTTGGTTTTAGTTTTTTCAGAATTTTCTTTTTGTGCTTTTGGTTGTTGTGTCTCATCTAAAGCATAAATTTCTTTTTGAATTAAAGTATCTTTATCTAATAAAGCTTGGGTTATTTTTTCTACTAATACTTTATTTTTTTCTAAAATGTTTTTAGCTTGTTTGTAGCATTCATCTACTATTTTTTTAATTTCTTGGTCTACTTGATAACGAGTTTGTTCGGAACATTTTTCAAAGTTAATATATCCTAAAGGACTAATTCCTGAATAAGCCACCATCCCAAAAGCAGTGCGAGTAGCTTGTTTAAGATCGGAATACACTCCATTAGTTCTAGCTTTAGAAAAGAGTTCTTCAGCGGCTGCTCCACCTAAGGCAACAACGATGTTATAGGTGAGTTGTTTTTCGGTATTGCAAAAATATTCTTTATCAGATGTAGGCCACATATAACCTAGAGCGCCTCCTCTTGGAGTAATAGTGAGGGTTCTTACTTTTTCAGAACTATGAGGGTGCTTCATTACAATTACGGCGTGTCCTGCTTCGTGGTAAGCTGTCATTTTTCTTTCTATTTCATGAATAACTAAAGATTTTTTGGCAGGTCCCATATAAACTTTTTCAACTGACTCTTCTAATTCATCCATAGTAATAAAAGCTTTTTGGTTTTTGGCTGCTAAAAGAGAGGCTTCATTAAGAACAGCTGCAAGTTGGGCTCCATTCATTCCTGGAGTTCTTTTAGCTAAATGGCTAAAATCCACTAAAGGGTCTATTTTTTTGTTACGAGCATGAATTTTTAAGATTGCTTCTCTAGCTTTTACATCAGGAAGGATATACTTGAATAGTTCTATCAAAACGTCCAGGGCGAAGCAAAGCAGGATCTAGAGTATCAGCTCTATTAGTTGCAGCTACTACAATTACTCCTCTATTTTGGTTAAAACCGTCCATTTCAGTAAGTAATTGGTTAAGTGTTTGGTCTTTTTCGGAATTTCCTCCTTCTCCTGAATTACTTCTTTTTCCTCCTAAAGCATCTATTTTATCGATAAAAACGATACAAGGAGCATTATTTTGTGCTTCTTTAAATAATTTTCTTAAGCGTGCTGCTCCAACTCCTACATACATTTCAACAAATTCGGAGCCAGATGCTGAATAAAATGGCACTCCTGCTTCTCCTGCAAGAGCTTTTGCAAGTAAGGTTTTACCTGTTCCCGGAGGACCTTCTAATAAAACTCCTCGTGGGATTCGTGCTCCTAAAGTGATATATTTTTTAGGATTTTTTAAGAAATCAACTAATTCTTTCATTTCTTCTTTAGGTTATTGGTTTCCCGCAACGTCTTGGAAAGTTAATTTGCTTTTTTGTTTCATAGAGGAAGTTTTGTTGTTTTTAGAACCAGCTCTTTTTTGTAATAAGAAATTATTAAAAATATAAAACATCCATAAAGCTGATGAAAAAATACTTAAAATACCAAAAGTATTAGATAAACCGTTGGTTAAATATTCTTGGGAATTAGTCATTAAATGATTTTTAGGTTTTTTATCTTCAAAAACTTCTTCGCCGTCTTCTTTATAGATTTTTTTACTTTCTTCTAGTAATTTATCTTGCAAAGTGCGATACATAATATCATCCATATAAGCATAAGCAACATCTTCATTTTTATAATAGACTTCTATTTTATGAATAGTACTTTGTTTAAAGGAACTATGTCCTAAATTAATAATTTTAATTTTTTCGATATCTTCGTAATTATCTTTAGTCACTTTGTCAATTAAAACAAATGGCATATATTCTTTTTTATTGTCTTTATTAAACCATTGGTGATTAATTTCTTTAATTGATAAAAATAAAACTAATGCTAAAATGACAGTAATACAACTCCATTTAATGATTTTATTTATTATTTTATTCATAAAAAGCCTCGTAATCTTTTGTTTTTCAAGTATTTTTTAAAATAATATATTAAAACAAACATAACTATTGTAAATGCTACCAAAGCACATGACACTTTGATTAATAAACTTAAATTAAATGCAGGGTTAGTTTTGGTTGGTAAAAGTTGATTTTTATTGGCATCTTGTAAAACTCTTTGAAAACCTTGTTCTAGATTATCAGCAGTTAAATAGGAATGATTTTGTCTCATAGCTGCTAAAGCACTTTCAGAAACTAAAGCTTTAATTGAACAGGGCTGAATTTATTATCATAACATTTTTGACTTAAATCTTTTAAAATTTGGGGTTTTAGTTTGCCATTTTGATCTTTTATATCATTGTGTAATTCTTGATCTTTGACAAAAAAGTCTAAAAATTCTTCTAACTCTTCAGGTTTAGGCAAATCTAATTTAAGTTTCCTTTCTAATCTTTCAGGTCTTAACAAAGCTTTATCTAGTACATCAGGGCGGTTAGTTGCTCCAATAACTAAAATTGGTTTAGAAGGGTCTCTATCTTTGGAATTAAAACCATCTAGTTCTGTTAATAATTGATTAAGTGTTTTATCATAAGCCCCAGAACCTCCCTTACTGCCGTCATCTGACCTTTTGGCACCTACTGCATCTATTTCATCAATAAAAATAATACATGGTTGGTTAGATTCTTTTGCTTCTTTGAATAATTCCATTACTTTATTTACGCCTGTTCCTATATATTTGTCTTGTTGGAATTCAGAACCACTCCTATATAAGAATTTTACTCCTGCTTCTTTAGATAATTCTTTAGCTAAAAAAGTTTTACCAGTTCCTGGGTGACCGTAGAATAAATAACCTTTAGGAACTTTAATTCCCATATCTTGGTATTGTCTAGGGTTTTTAAAAAAATGGAATAATTCTTTAAGTTCTTTTTTAGTTTCTTTAGCTCCTTTAACATTGGATAAAAATTCTTTAGTGTCATCTTGTAAAGAAATAAAATCTTTAAAATAAAGTGGAATAGAATCTGTGATAATGGAATTCAATCCGTTATTTAAATTTTTCATTTCTTGGTTTAGTTTAGCTAAATTATCTTGTAGAAATACTTGTTTAATAATCCTATTTTATCTTTACCTTTTTGAGATAAGGTAGTATTTGTGGTTTGTATTTGTTCGTTGTGATCTTTTTTAATTTGTATTTTAGTATCAAATTTAAATAAATGTTCTAATAAAGCTTTAAAATCAAGTTCTTTATTAATTGTTTCTAGATTCCAGCGGTTTTGTAAATTATTCTTATCTTCTTGTGATAATTGAGAATATTTATTTTGATAATTAGTTTGTATTTCTTCTTGTTTTATAAATATGCGCTGTACTAACTTATCTAATGATCCTATTTTTTCCTTATTTAGATTAGTAATTTTAGTTTCTAAAAGATAAAAATTTTGTTCTAAAAAAACAGTTGTATCTTGTTTTAAATTTGAGTATTGGTTATATAATGATAAATTAGTATCTTTGTTTTGAGCATTTAGGTCAAATTGTTCGCTAATTTGTTCAAAGCGTTTTTGTAGATCATAAGAATGTCTATTAAAATCTAATAATTTTAAATTAAGGCTATCTAGATCTTTTAATATTTGATCTAAATTTTTTACTTCATTTTTGAGAGGAAATAAATTGCTTTTTGTAGTAGTGTTGTCATTAGGATTTGTGTTTGTGTTTTGGTCTTGTGGTTGTGCTTGTGAAAGAGGAGAATTAGAAGCTGTTATTGTGTTTGGAGAAGTAGAAACAGAAGCAGAATTGGGTTGTGATGCTTGTGGTGTTGTCTGTGATTGGGGTTGTTCTTCGTTTGATGTTAAATAATCAAATCCTCTTTTTAACAATTTTATGCCTCGTGAAAATATAGTTTCTTGTTCTTGTTCATTATCTTTTGCATTATAAGGTTCATTATGAAGTGTTCCGTTTTTTAATACAATTTTTCATTTTAAAATTGTTCTTTAAGGCTAAAAAATAAGTTGATAATTTCATATCTTTTCAAACTAAGGAAATATTTTGTTGAATTAAAAAAAGTGTCTAAATTTTTTTTGATAATTCTTTAGTTTCAAAAGATATTTTTTTAAATATTTTATCTTTACACTATCTAGTTAGGTAAAAAAAGTGAAAAAGTCGTCAACAAAATGAAAAGAAAATGATATTTGATATAAATTTAACATTTTTCTTTAAAAAAGGCGCACTAAAGTAACCTTTTTCAAGGTTATATTATTTTATATGTTAATGCAATTAAAAATTTATCTCAGATTTTTAGAATATTGAAATGGAGTTGAATGGTTTAATTTACTTAAAATCCACTTATTATTCCAAAATTTTGGAAAATGATTGATTATTTTTTTAACTTTTTCAGGTGATTTTTGAAATAAAAAAGGATGTTGATGTTGTAAGATAGTTTTCATTTGGCCGAAAAAGTTTTCAATGACAGCGTTATCACGAGGAGTAGCTTTTCTTGACATGCTAATTAAAAAACCTTTTTTTGTTAAAGTTTGTTGAATTTTTAATGATTGATAAACTGTTCCTTGATCGGAGTGAATAATACAAGGATTACTAATTTTCGGTAATTTTTTAATAGTATTTAAAACTAAATCTTTATTTTGGTGGTTTGAAGTGTGAGAAGCAATAATTTGGTTGTTAAAAGAGTCTATGATGCAAGAAAAATATAAAAAACCTTGATTAGTTTTGAAATAAGTGATATCAGTAAAGAGTTTTTGGAGGGGGTTGGTTGAATTAAAATTTTGATTGATTAAATTAGGAATCACTTGAAGATTATTTTTTAAATTGCGATAAGTAAAATGTTTTTTGATTCTTAAACGACAACTAATGTCGTTTTTTCTCATAATGTTATAAATTTTTTTCTTGGTAATGTTTTCGTTAAAAGTTTTTTGGTATAAATCAGTGATTTTACGATGACCGCAAAAATATTTTTCTTGTAAACATAAAGCTTTGATGCGATTTTGTTGTAATA
>NZ_JSWH01000166.1:0-4299 GCF_000803325.1 Chrysanthemum yellows phytoplasma | reverse complement strand
GAGCAATAGTATTGATTATCTTGTTCTTGAATATCAGTTTTCATAATATTGTTGTTGTTAGTTAAAGAATTTGTTTTAAAATCTTCAAATAAATTTTCTAATAAATCTTGATTTTGATTAATTAAACTAAATAGCATTTTTATCACTCCTTTTTTCTTCTTTCTAACTTAAAAAATGAAAAAACGATTTTCTATAATTTGTTCATTTGAACTTAAAGCGATTTTAGATGAAAATATAAATCTTTACTATCTTTTTTGATAATCTGTTATATTTATTTTTTTTTATAATATGTATAAAACATTTAATCCTTTAAGCTCAATTTTATTTTAACAAAAATTTTTGGCACTGTCAATACATTATTGCTATTTTTTTTACAAACTAATAAATAAATTTTAGGGTAAAATAATAATGAAGGGTGTTTTACATTTGAAATAAATCCCAAAAGAAAAAAAATACTTTTATTTATATTTTATTTAACATCGCTCATAATTAGAAAAGAGTTTTATGAAAAGAATTAATTTTTATCGTAAATTTATCTTATTTTTTAACATATCTATTCTTTTTTGGCTAAGTTTTATTCAATTACAAAATTACTCTTATACTAGTCAATTTATGAATAATTCCTTATATTTTGATAAACTACATGAAAATAACCAAACTAAAACTATTAAACAAACTATTAAAGCTTTGGAACAAGAAAAAGACATTTTAAAAGAAAACATTAAAAAAGATATTAAGGAAGAACAAATTAAAAATACTAATCAAATACAAACCAACAAAGACCAAATTTGGCAAATACATACAAATGATAAAACTGCTTTGGGAATTATTTTTTATAGTTTCAAAATCACAAACAATAATGACAATGAAAATGAAAAAACACCATCAATTAACAATTCAGAACAAAAAATATATTTTGCTCTTACTCCTAAAAATATCATACAACAAAACAACATTATAAAATTATCAAATCCCCAAGGATAAGAATGGGGCACTATTCAAAATCAAGTATTAACTCAATATAATATTTTTACTCCCTTATTAAAAGATTTTGATATTATCACTTTTAAATCTCACAAACAATATATAATTACTCCTTTACAAAGACAAAAAAAATATCACCAAGGACAACCAATTCATTCTTTTTCTACAACTATACCACAAGCAATTGCCTTTCAACAAAGTCATATAAGTGAAGATATTGAAGTTAAAAATGAATTAGATGAAATATTTATTGCTATTTCTAGTCGTTGTAATTCCAACAATAAACAAACTATGTTTTGGACTGAAAAAGGCAATTTAATTGGTTTTTTAATAACTCCTGAAATAAAAAAAGAAAAAGGAATTAAATATATTAAAGCGATTCCTTCCATAAATTTTAATAAACCTATAATAAATGACGAACCTCCAATAATAAAACTTATCAATGCAATTATCAACCCCAATAATATAAATAATATAGTAGATAAAGATACAGAAACAAAGACAAAGACAAAGGAAAAAGAACCGCCCAACAACCAAATACTAAAAGACATCAATTTAATTACTTTATTTATCGATACTGGTTATAGCCTAGGAACAGGAATAATTGTTTACAAAGAACAAATAAATAACCACACCATATATTATGCACTAACTAATCGTCATGTAATTGAAAGTTTTTATCATACATCAAATCACCAAAAACAAATAACAATCAAAAACAATCAAGGATTAAACAAGCAAGCAAAACTATATGCTTTTATTAATAACAATCGTGAATACGACGATATAGCTATCATAACTTTTACTATTCCTAACTCCGATACTACTAAAAAACTAGATGAAGTTCTTGCCAAATACATTAATTTTGATAAAGATATACAAATACCTATCCATCAAGGAGAACAAGTTTGGGTATTAGGTTGCCAAAAAGGCTTACAAACTAACCAATTCCAAAAACCAACAAAACTAAAATGGAAACAATGGTATTTTGACCTAATGCCTCACCAAAGACCTCAATTTAGACAAAATTTATTTAAAACAGGAGTTATTGCTTTTCTCAATGAAAAAGAAATTAACTCTGATATGACGCTAGATTCAGGCAATAGCGGAGGACCTCTTTTTAATGCTGAAGGAAAATTAATAGGCATAAATAGGAGTTATCATAAAATTTTGCGTATTTCTCAATCAATTAACATTAACTACATCAAACAACAATTCTATACTTTACTCAAATCCAAAAAAGAAAACATAGCAAATAACAACCCAAATAATATTGCATTCCAAACGACTAACACTAATACAAATCATATTGAAAACGAACTTAACATCTTACAAAATGAAAAACTAAACGAACAAAAACCCCACATCCAAACCAACATCTTTTTAGAAGACCTCCATACTTATATAAAAGAACAGCCCGAAAAAAAAATAATTTTTCAAAATAAAGACAACCAAGAAACTCTACTTACAATAAATTGTCATGGTTTAGAAACAATACAATTAGTTAATTTTGATACTCACAAATACAAGCAATTAGAAATTAGTTTAGCAAACACTAATCAATTTAGTATCTCTTTACAAATTCAAATTTTTGATTATAACAATAAAAAAAGTTATGAAGAAACAATTCAAATCCCTAAAATTGACATAGATAAAATGTTTTTATCATTTACTAAACAAACTTTTTCTTATAACAACATTTTAGAAAACCAAAAAAAGATTTTAGAAACTAATATCAAATTGGCAAAAACCACCTTCCAAAGCCCCACAAAACCAAATACTTTTTATAATCTTTTTGATAACAAAGAACAAATAATTAAAGAAGATATGTTAAAAACTATAGTTTTATGCCAAGATTATTACAATTCCCAAAATATCAACTTAGGAGTTATTATTGACAAAAAAACTGTAAATAATTCCGATAATACTTTTATATATACCGTCATTTTACAAAAAAATAGAACAAACCTAGACACTTCTTATCTCTTAGATGCTTTCCAAAATATTTGTAATGAAAACGTTAAAATAACTATCCAAACACCTTTTGGCTTACAAGATGAAAAAGGAAAATACAAAACCATAGCCACCCACAATAATCCTTTTAGCTACATAACTTTTGAATCTAGAACAAATTATCCTGTTTGTACTTTTGTTCCTGATAAAAAACTTTTATTAGGAGAAAAAATATATTTAATTAGTAATCATAATAACATCTCTGATAAAGCTTTAGCGCCTCATATTTTTCAAAGCCATTTAGCATTACTAGATAACCCAAACAGCCAAGCAATTACAATAGATAGTACTTTTTTAGAAAATTATTTTAACTTAGAAGAAAGCCTTTATTATAATAATTGGTTTGCCTTTGATTCTCAAGGAAATATAATTAATATTTGCTCTCAACAAGATATTTATCATCTACACAAAAGTCAATTTCCTTTTATTACATTTCCCAAAAATAATATTTTTCCAAATAAAATACTAAACATTACTAATGCCAAAATAGCAATATTTTTAATATGGACTTTTATTTGCATTATAGTTTTTGTAATAATAGATATCAAAAGTTTTAAAGATAAATACAGTATTGTATATAAATTACAATGTTTTTGTAATAATAGATATCAAAAGTTTTAAAGATAAATACAGTATTGTATATAAATTACAATGTTTTTTGTCTTTTTAGAACTAAATAAACAAAAAAGAGACTTAAAAAGTCTCTTTTTATCTTAATATCTTGTTTTTAGTATATTGATTTATTTTCCCACACTTCAACTTAACTTAAATTAGCATCTTTCAATAAAGTTTTAGTATATTGATGTTGAGGAAAGACAAAAATATCTTTAACATTTGCCATTTCTACTACATTACCATGATACATTACAGCACATCTATCACAAAAATACTTAACTATGGATAAATCATGAGAAATAAAGACAATAGTAAGTTTTAATTTTTCTTTCAATTCATTTAAAAGATTAAGAATTTGTGCCTGAATGGAAACATCCAAAGCAGAAACAGGTTCATCAGCAATAATTAAAGTAGGTTTTACAATTAAGGCTCTAGCAATTACAATTCTTTGTTTTTGTCCTCCTGAAAATTCATGAGGATAACGCGCCAAATCACTTTCTTGCAATCCTACTAATTTAATCATTTCCAAAACTTGTACTTTTCTTTGATTTTTATCTTTAATTCCTTGACAAATCAAACCTTTGAGGTGTGCCAAAAGTTTAGACACTTTTTACTTTTTAAAAACTCTTTAAGGCTAACTATTAAGTTAGTCTTTTTTTGTTTCAAGACTGAAAAATAATTTCATAT
>NZ_JSWH01000165.1:0-6555 GCF_000803325.1 Chrysanthemum yellows phytoplasma | reverse complement strand
AACTGTTTCATTTATTTAGACAACTTAATATTTTAAGATGATGTAGTTTCTATTTTCATTTCATCTGCAATTGTAATTTTTTCATAATCACTTTTAGCAAATTCAATTTCATATTTAATATCAAAAACACCATCTTTTAAGATTTTATCTATTTTAATAAAGGTAATATTTTCATCTTTAATATCTTCTATATTGATATTTTGATTATGTTTTGTTTGTAATTCTTTTGGATGTGCTCCATTATGCTGGTATTATTATTTTTATTGTTTTTAGTTTTCATGTTTTTCATATTTTGTTCTTTTCCTTTGTTTTTTTACTATAATAAAACTTACTATACTAAAACTTTTACAAATAAAACAGTTTTACGACATGCCAAAGTCAAAAGAAACAAAAGAAACATAAAGCAAAAACACAAGGAAAATTAAGGACTTGATTGCTTTGTGACTTATGGCAAAATAATTAAAATGCGATTTACAACAATTTGCACTAATCCTATTTTAACACATTTTGACAAAATATCCAAATTAAGGAATAACATAAACTAAATTTGGAATCCCATTATAAATATTTTCATAATCTTAATAAACTTATATATCACTTTACAAATTTATCATATAACTATTTAAATTTATTCATTTTGTTCCATTTTTGCATAAAAAAGTTCAAAAAAATCAATTTTTTCACAAAAAGCAATTTTTGCTGTTGTTTTTTTAGTAAAATATTTTATCTTAAAAAAACAAATGGAGGTTTAAAATGTATAACGAAGGAATGTTTGATGCTTCATCAGGAATGATGACAGGATTAATTGTATTTTTAGTAGCTTTAGCAGTTTTCTTTATTGTCCTTTTTTACAAATGGGGATATAGTTGCGGAATGAATAGCAAAAGCATTGTATTGCCTTTAATAGTTACTTTTTTATTAGGCGGTATTCTTTGATTTCTTATCGGTTATTTGGTTGGAACTAATAAAAAAACACCACCAAAACCACGATATAAATAATTTTTAATATTTACTTATTTTGTTAAAAACATCCTTTTAAAAATTATCTTTTTTGCAAATCATCTCTTTTAAAACTATTTTGATTTCAAATTTTAATTCATCAATCAAAAACAAAAAGCAATTTTAATTTTGTAAAATTCAATTACCAACCCAAAGGCATTCTTTATGGGTGTCTTTTTTTATTTTATCCAAACTAATTAACTTTTTTTGCTTTTTCAAACCACAAAATAAAAAAAATTGCATTTCCCCACAAAAAAATCCCCAACCCTTCCAAAAACATCACCAAAACCAAAGTTTTTTTGGTATAATAAAGGTTAAATGTTTAAAAAAATTAAATGATGCAAGGAGCATATAAATGGCAACAAAATTAAGCGAACAAGAAATTATTAGACATCAAAAAATGAATGAATTAAAAAAAATAAACATCGATCCTTTTGGAAAAAAATTTGTCCCTTCTCATTCCATCGAACAAATTCTTTTGCAATACCAAAAATCAGATAGTCTAGCTCTCGAACAATCACAAATCCATGTTTGTGTAGCTGGCAGAATCGTTTTAAAAAGAGGACAAGGCAAAGCAGGTTTTTTGCATTTACAAGATTTTAATTTCCGAATGCAAGCATATATAAAACTGGATTTAGTGGGCAAAGATGCTTTTCAGATTTATCAAAATTGTGATTTAGGAGATATCATAGGCATCAAAGGTTTTTTATTTAAAACCAAAACGCAAGAATTAACCATTAAAGCCTTGGAATTTATTCATCTTACCAAAGCCCTAAAACCTTTACCTGACAAATTTCATGGCTTGCAAAACCGCGAAGAGATGAGAAAAAATCGCTATGTTGATCTAATCGTAAACGAAAAAACAAGACAAGTATTTTTAACTCGCAGTTTGATTATGAAATACATTAGAAATTTTTTTGATAATCAGGGCTTTTTAGAAGTAGAAACTCCTATTTTACAACCAACTTTGGGAGGCGCTTCTGCCAAACCTTTTATCACTCATCACAACGCTCTTAATTGTGATTTTTACTTGAGAATTGCTACCGAATTACCCCTTAAAAAATTAATTGTTGGTGGAATGAATAAAGTCTATGAAATCGGACGTCTTTTCAGAAATGAAGGAATTGATGCCACACATAATCCCGAATTTAGCACTATTGAGGCTTACTTGGCTTATGCTGATATGCAAGATATTATGGACTTAACAAAGCAATGCTTGCAAGAATTGGCCCAAAAATTGTTTGGCAAGTTGCAATTTACTTACCAAAACCAAGAAATTGATTTTTCCCATTTTGCAAAAGTAAGTATGGTTGCATCAATCAAGGAAAAAACAGGAATTGATTTTACAGATAATTTTACCTTGGAACAATGCCTTTCTTTGGCAAAAAAACACCAAATTGAAGTTATGCCCCATTTTAGTCAAGGACATATCATTGAGGCTTTTTTTGGAAAATACGTAGAAAACACTCTCATTCAGCCTACTTTTGTCTACGGACATCCACTGGAAATAAGTCCTTTGGCAAAACAAAACGAAGCTGATCCTCGCTTTACTGAACGTTTTGAACTTTTTATTGTAGGTAAGGAATTTGCTAATGCTTTTAGCGAACTTAACGACCCTATCGAACAAGAAAAACGTTTTTTAAATCAATTACAACAAAAACAATTAGGCAACGACGAAGCCAATGACATGGACTATGATTTCCTAAACGCCCTTAATTATGGCATGCCTCCAACTGGTGGTCTTGGAATGGGACTTGATCGTTTGGTTATGCTTTTAACCGATACTGCAAATATTCGTGATGTTATTTTATTTCCACATTGTAAAAATCAAAATAAATTTAGTCAAAACAAAACAGCAAATAAAGTCCTAACGAATAACGATAACGAATAAAGCAAGCAAAAACCAACAAGCCAAAAATAAATTATTCCCAAAAGCAAAAATCTCCAAATCACCAAAGCCCAAAAATCCGAAAATAAAAAAGGGTCAAAAATATTTTATATAAAATGGGTTAATGATAATTAAATATTTTGTGTTGCAAAAACAACCGAAGGGAGCAAAAAAATTAAACAAAAGACAATTATAATTATTTTAGGAGCAATTTTTACATTTTTTTCCTTAATTTTAATTTGTGGAGTTTATTTTTTAACTAACTTTACTTTTGCCAAAATACCAAACTCAAATCATAATGCAACATTCCCAAAACCCAAAGTTCACGATATTTATCTAGATTCAGCCGAACAAGTCCAAAATTATATCAAAGAAAAATTCCCCGATTCTTTTCCTGTTTGCATTAACTACCCTTCTTTTTGTTATTATTTGTGTTCTTTGCAAAATTTAAAAAAACCTTTTTGCATCAAAAATGCCCCAAAGAAATTAATATATGTCTATCAAAAAGACATTGATTTATCCAAATACGGCTATGGCAATAACACTCATAGCATCGAAGATTTAAAAAATTCTCGATTAGGTATTAAAAATTTATACCTTTTTTGGTTAAAAGATGGTTCGCAAGCAGAACCAAAACAAAGAGATGCAATAATAAATTCGTCGTCATCAAGAACTAGACAGAAAAACTGGGATGGTTCGCCAAATTTGCAAAATTGGCAAAGCCAAAATTGGGAAGACGAATTAGAAGAAAATTGGGAAAAAGAGTTCCAAACAGATTGGGAAGATGAATAAAGTTTTTGCAAATCACAAAAAATAAATAAAATTAGAAAATCCAAACAAACATCCAAACAAACAAACATCCAAAACAACAATACTTTTATTTTTCAGCCAGCAAGGAAGTGCAATTATGAGAGGCGTTTTTTATTTGCAAAGTTTTTATAGCTTATTACAAAGTCTTAATTCTTTAGAAACTTTGGTACAAAAAGCCAAAGAAAATGATTATGATTTTGTTGCTTTGAGCGATGATAATTTATATGGCATGCCAACTTTTTTAAAATTATGCCATAACTATCAAATCAAATCTATTTTAGGACTAAAAATAAATTTTTTGCACAACAATCAACTAGCAACACTTTTAATTTATGCCAAAAACGACCAAGGAATCAAAAATTTAATTCAAATTTCAACTATTATTAAAAATGAAGAAACACCCCAAATTACATTAAATCAAATTGCTCATTTAGGTAAAGATTTGTTTGCTTTGATTCCTGGAGAAAATCCCTTTTTTGATGATATGTTTTTTCGCGACCAAAAAGATAAATTTTTTCAAATAGCTAATCAATTACAAAAAATATTTGACGAACTTGTATTAGGTATTTCTTATCAAAACTCCTTTTTGGAATTACTTTCTGAAAACATCATTGATTTTGCAAACCACTTCCAAATTCCTTATGTACCAATTAACAAAACTTGCTATGATACTTTTCAAGCCCAACCAACCTATCAAATACTTGCACAAATGGAAAATAAAAAAAACGACGACCAAACTGATTTATCTTTTTTAACCAAAGATAATTTTGATAGCGCCTACAACGCCCAAACACATAAAGCAATGTTTGCTTATTTAAAAAAATTAATCTTTTCTATTAAATATCAAAATTATTTACCACAAAAAATGTTGTTGCCTTCCTTTGTTGATTTTTTACAACCCCAAAAAATAACTGCCAAAGAGTACTTAAAACAAATTTCTTATGAAGGTTTGCGCCAATACATCGATTTTAAAAACCCTAAATATACCAAATACCAACAAAGGCTAGATCAAGAATTACAAATTATAGCTGATATGGAATATGACAATTATTTTTTAATTGTAGGTGATGTTGTAAGATACGCCAAAAAACAAGGTATTTTAGTAGGTCCTGGTAGAGGCTCTTCTTCGGGTTCTTTGGTGTGTTTTTGTTTACAAATTACAGAGATTGACCCTTTACAATATGACCTTATTTTTGAGCGTTTTTTAAATCCTCAAAGAAAAACTATGCCAGATATTGACCTTGATTTTCCAGAAAATACAAGAGATTTAATTATTCAATATGTTTGTCAAAAGTACGGCACCAAACACGTAGCAAGTATTATTACTTTTGGTAGATTTGTAAGCCAAAAAGCCATTATCAATGAATTAGTTAAATTTATGCCCACAGTAAAGGAATTCCAAACTAAACGCGTTTTGGCATATTTGGATAAAAAAAGCACTTATCAAAAAGAAACTTTGGATTTGCAAATGAAAAAATTACTTACAATGGCATCTTATATCGAAGGAATACCACGGTTTACAGGAACCCATCCAGCAGGAATTATTTTAAGCCAAATGCCCCTTGATCAAATTATTCCCTTACAAAAAGGCACTCATAATAACTTACAACAAACCCAATGGGAAGCTTCTTTCCTGGAATCAATCGGACTTCTCAAAATAGATTTTTTAGGATTAAGAAGTCTTACTTTGATGAATAAAATGGTTTTAGCCATTCAAAAAACTAATCCCCATTTTGGTCTTTTTAAAATCCCTTTAAACGACACAAAAACTTTCGAGCTGTTGCAACAAGGAAAAACAATAGGGATTTTTCAATTAGAATCTTATAACGCCAAAATCTTTTTACAAAAAATGATGCCCCAAAAGTTCGAAGACCTAATTGCCTTACTTGCCTTAAATAGACCAGGACCCATCGATTCTTTTAATATGTTTTTAAAAAACCGCCATCAAAAAACTACCACTTTTTTTAGCCCCTTAATTGATTTTATCCTCCAACCTACTTATGGCATTATTCTTTATCAAGAACAAATTATGCAAATTGTAGCTGTCTTTGCTAAATACAGTCTTGCCCAAGCAGACCTTTTTAGAAGAGCTATTAGCAAAAAGGAAAAAGATTTATTATTGCAAGAAAAAAACAACTTCATTGCCCAAAGCAAAGAACAAGGACGCAACCTTACAATAGCTAACAAACTTTATGATTATATTTTAAAATTTGCCAATTACGGTTTTAACAAAAGTCACAGTGTCGCTTATTCTTTAATTAGTTATCGTATGGCTTATTTGAAAGCTAATCATTTTATTGCTTTTGTAATTACTTTATTAAATGATGCTATTGGAGATGCAACCCAGACAGAAATTTTGCTCAAAGAAGTTATCCAAAAAGGTATCATTATAGAACCACCCCATATATTTAGTAGCCAAGATAAATATTATTTCAAAGACAATAAATTATTTTTGCCTCTAACTATTATTAAAGGAATAAATGTTGCTTTTTGCCAAGAATTAATGAAAGAACAAAAAAAATTAATTAAAGAACACCAAAAATTAACTAAAACTGCCCAAATGCCCCTTTATTATTCTTTTAAAACCTTTAAACAACAATTGTTTCCTTTCCTCACCGAACCTTTATTAACTAATTTAATTTTTGCAGGCACCCTTGATAAAATGGGCCTAAACCGCAATACTTTAGAACAAAACAAAGATTTAAAAGAAGTTAAATATTATCCATATTCGGATTACGAACCTAAAATACACCCCGAATTACCTTTAAAAGAACTTGTCATTAAACAAAAAAAAACATTAGGCTTTGGACTTCATAATTTATTAATTAATCAAAAAAATAAATCTTAAATATTATTTT
>NZ_JSWH01000164.1:0-17144 GCF_000803325.1 Chrysanthemum yellows phytoplasma | reverse complement strand
TAAAAATATTTTTTTATCAAAATAAAATTTATAATAATTTGCTATAATAGTAAATGAAATGTTAAATAAAAAAACTACATTAAACAGTTCAATATTATTTTATCATATTAGGAGATAATTTCATTATTTTAAGTTTTTAAGTAATGAATTAAACTTGAAAAGTAACGATTTTATCAACAAAAAATTGTAAAAGGAAGTGTTAGAAAATGGAATGCATGCAACAAGCAATCGTTAAAAATTTTTATTTAGAAGTAAAAGTTAGATATTTAAAACAAAATGGTAGTTCAAAAAGACAATGGTTTGCTACTAATATTTGTGTAGGAACTGATAATTGTAAACAAAAATATGATGAAGTTCTTATGAATTTTACTCATATTGACGCTGATAATCCTGAGTTTTTTTTGCAACCCGGACAAGTTATTAAAGTGTTAGAAGGAAAAGTTAAGCAAAGTAAATGTGGTACTGTTTCTGAAGTTTGGTTAGATGTAGATAGTTTTCGCCAAACTGATGAAGAAGAAAAAAGCAAAATCAACTTCGTATAAGCGGAGTTGATTTTTTTATTATATAAGGGATGTTTTTTGGGTGTGATTTTGAATTATTCTATATTTCAAATATTCTTTTGATATGCCAAAAAGATTAAAAAGAATTTTTATTTAAAAACAACTTAGCTACATTATTGCTTGTTTGAGTAGCAACACATTGCAAAGAAATATTTCTTAATTGAGCAATTTTTTGGGCAATTAATTTGATATGATAAGGCTCATTGGTTTCATTTTGAAACGGATAAGGAGTTAAATAAGGACAATCAGTTTCTAATAAAATTTTATCTAGGGGAATAGTTTTTGCAATTTCGTGGGCAACTTGGGCATGAGGATAAGTAACAACTCCTCCAATTCCAATGTAAAAACCTAGTTCCAAAGCTTTTTTGGCTTCTTCTAAACTAAAAACTAAACAATGAAAAACTCCTCTAACTTGATTGCGATAAGGTAGTAAAAGTTGATAAATTTCTTCAAAAGATTTGCGTGCATGAATAATAATAGGTAAGTTATATTGGATAGCAATTTTAACTTGGGCTTGAAAAAACTTTTTTTGGACAGCTAAATTATCTTGTCTGTGATGAAGATCAAGGCCAATTTCTCCTATAGCAACTGTTTGCGGATGATTGAGGTATTTGATGATGCTTTCGGGAGTTTCTTGGGAAAAATCAGAACAAGGATGAATCCCAAAAGCTACCATTACTTCTTTATATTTATTAGCGATTTCATATGCTTTTTGGTTAGTTTTTTCATCCATGCCTATAACAATCATTTTTTTGACGTCATTATTCCAAGCTTTTTGAAAAACATCATCTAATTTATTTTTATATGTTTTAAGATTGAGATGAGCGTGAGTGTCTATTAACATTTTAATGTATTCCTTTTTTTGATTTTAAGGGGTTGGAAAATGGTTATTTTGTTGTTATTTATAAGTTTTAAAAAATGGTAAATATAAAAGATTAAAGAAGTGATTTTAGATTTGTTAATTTCATTAGGGTAAATTATTTTGCAAGGTTAAAAGTAATAATAATTTATAATTAGATACATAAGAAAGCAAAACAAAAATTTATTTAATAAATGTTGGGCTTTTAATCTTTATTTTTCTTATTCTTTTTTTGGTTTTCATAATAAAAAATACTAATAGCAAATAAATTATGTTTTTTTGATAGTTTTGATAAAATCTTTTTCAAAATAAGCAAAATCTAACCATTTAAAAAATTTAACATATAAAAACCATAAAACACTATATGAATATAAAGTAAAATAGATATAAAAACAAATAAAATAAGTTAAAGAAATATAAAATAAAAATTTTGCCAATGTTTCTTTTTTTAATTCCACACTAAAAAATAGTGATAAAATCATTAGTATAACAGCTAAAACAAAAGAGCAACAAACTATTTTAGTTTTTTTCTCTTTAGAATTAAAACCTATATTGCCATCATACATGCATGCTTTAAAATCTGGCCTAATAGATTCACCAAAATCAATATTTTGAAGTGTCCCCCCCTTGTTAGGGTCTTTATTAAACAAATTCTTTACCTTGGGATCATTTAAATCCAATATAAAAAGGAATGCCAGAAAGAGTCAAAAATGGCAACAAATAAATAAAAGGTAAACTTAATGCCCAATATTTATCTGGGATTGTAAATATTTTGGCTTTTTCGAGAAAAGCTATGGTAAAATCTGCAAATAATAAGATAAAAAATAAAACTTTTCTAATTGTATATTTAGTAATCATTTATCATCTCCTTTTATTCAAAAATATTTGAGGATTTAATATTTAATGTTGTGTTTTATCTTTATTTTAGTTTTGTTGTTTTATTTCGCTTCGTTTTCTTTTTCTTTTTTGGGTTTTCATAATTGCATCACCCATTTAAGGAAAAAGAACCTATTAAATGTTCTTTTTTTGTTAAAAGATCAAATAATAATTATGCATGAATTGGTTTGTCAACGGCTCCTAAAAGAGCTTCAAAAGTAAGTTCTGATAAGGTAGGATGAGGATGAATTGCTTGAGATAGTTCGTAAGCAGTTCCTTCAAGTTCCATTCCTACAGCCATTTCACTAATTAATTCAGTAGCATTGTAAGCATAAATATGCATTCCTAAAATTTCTAAATGTTTTTTGCAAACAATTAATTTAGCAAAACCTTCTTTTTCGCCATCAGCTAAAGATTTGCCAACAGCTCCCAGAGATATTTTAGAAGCTTTATAATCCATTTGTTTTTCTTTGGCTTGTTGTTCGGTCATGCCAATAGAAGCAATTTCAGGAAAACCATAAATACAAGCAGGAACACGGTCATAATTAATGGGATGTGCTTTTTGTTCTAAAGCGTGAGTCACAGCTACAATACCTTCATGACTTGCCACGTGAGCTAACATGTGTTTGCCGTTTACATCACCAATAGCATATACTCCAGGAATTGAAGTTTGACAAAAATTATCAGTTTGGACGCTATTGCGGTTGAGGGCTAAATTTAATTTTTCTAAGCCTGCAAGATTGGCTTTGGTGCCTACAGCCATTAAAATAACATCCGAAGTAATTGTTTTGGCATTGCCTTTTTGAGTGTAGGTAGTTTGATTGTCATTAATTTTAGTTACTTCTACTTGATTCAAAATTTGGATGCCGTCTGCTTGAAGTTTTTTAGTGTATGCAACAACAACGTCCCTATCCATACCATTTAGAATAGTGTCTTGTCTTTCTAAAATAGTCACTTCGCTACCAAAAGAATTAAAAATAGTTGCAAATTCTACTCCAATAACACCGCCTCCTACAATAGTAACTTTGGAAGGATAGCTTTCTAGTTGTAGTAATTCTTTACTAGTTTTAAGAATGCCTTTTTGATAAGCTTCTTGGGCACCTGGAATAGGAGGAACAAAAGCGGTACTGCCTGTTGCAATAATTAATTTTTGGGTGTGCAATAAGTTAGTGTCTACTTGGACTTCGCAAGGAGAAAGAACACTTGCAAAACCATGGTAAAAATCAATTTTATTTTTTTTCAGGAGAAAAGATATACCTGTAGTAAGTTGAGCAACAATTTTATTTTTGCGTGATAAAATGGAGGACCAATCAAAAGAAACGCCGTTTTGTACTTTAATTCCAAAATCAGCACAACGTTTGATATCTTTATACATTTTGGCACTTTTTAAATAAGCTTTGGTAGGAATACAGCCATAATTAAGACAAATACCACCTAATTTATGTTTTTCTACTAAAGCAACTTTAGCACCCATTTGAGCAGCTTTAATGGCAGCAACGTATCCACCAGGACCTCCACCAATCACTAAAACATCATAATTTTTCATAATTTGCCCTTGGTCTTTCTGTTAGGATAAAAGCAATAAAGTAGTATTATTTAGCAATTCTTTAACGCGTTTTAAAAATCTACCGCCATCAGCACCATCAATAATACGGTGGTCAATTGCTAAGGAAAGAGGAAGCATGTCTGCAATTACAATTTGACTGTTTTCAACTACAGGTTTTTTGGTGATTTTTCCTACTCCTAAAATAGCTAATTCAGGGTAATTGATAACTGGAGTGCCGTAAGTAATATCGATAGAACCAAAATTAGTGATAGTAAAAGTTCCGTTTTGAAGCTGATTTAATTCTACTTTTCTTTCGGTAGTGGCTTTGGCTACTTGTTGTAGTTGTTGTGCCATTTCTAAAAGAGTTAATTTGTTAGCATCTTTGATGTTAGGAACGATTAGACCGTCTTTGGTATCAACTGCTACTCCTAAATTAATGAATTTTTTGTAAGTAACTTCTTCTTTAACGTCATCATAACTAGCGTTAAATAATGGGAATTCTTGTAAGGCAATCGCTACTGCTTTCATGATAAAAGCCATAAAAGTTAATTTGATTCCTTGGGATTGTGCTTGATCTTTGGCTTGTTTGCGTAGTGTTACTAAAGCAGTAATGTTTACTTCGTCCATTAGAGTAGTTTCTGGGATTTTGCCTTTGGAAAGAACCATTTTTTGGGCGATGGCTTTTCTGAGGCGAGAAATTTTTACTACTTCTGTTTCTTGGCTAGATGTGGCAAAAGTTGGGGTGGGGGTTGGTTGTGGTGTTTGTGGTTGTGGTTGAGTTTGTAAAGGGTTAGTTGCGTTTTGTACATCTACTTTTAAGATTTTTCCATTTACACCTGTTCCTTTAATGGTTGAAAGGTCAAGTCCTAGTTCTTTGGCTAGACTTTTTACTAATGGAGTAGCAAGTACTTTTTGAGGTGGTAAAGAGGTTTGTGCGGATGTTTGTGCTTGTTGGGTGTCGTTTTTTTCTGTAGCAGCAGTTTCATTAGGGTTTTGAGAAGAAAACTTTTTAACATCTGCATCAGTGTCACCTGGTTCTTGGATTAAAACGATAGTATCTCCTACGCAAATAACTTCACCTTCATTAAGGTCTCTTTTTAAGATTTTTCCTGCTACAGGAGAAGTTAGTTCAACGTCTAATTTGTCAGTTTCAACTTTAACTAAAACATCACCTTCTTTTACTTGGTCGCCCACTTTAAAAAACCATCTTGTAATTGTACCTTCATGAATGCCTTCGCCGACATCAGCAAATTTAAATTCAAACATATTTTTATCTCCTTGATTATAATGCAGTTTAGTTTGGTTGGGGTTTTGTTGTTTGCTTTTTTAGTTTTTAATTTTTATTTTGGTATGTTTTTTGGTTGTTGGTTATGGTTATGATTGTGGTTTTTAGTTTTATTTAGATATTTTGAGTTTTTAATTTGATTTGGAAGTAGTTTTAATGTGTTGTTTTTCGGGACAAAAGAAAAGGGTTGTTTTGCCTTTATCTTTTTATATCCTTATATCTTTTTGTTATCTTATTCGCAAACCACTTTTTTAATAGCATCAGCTATTTTTTCAGGGCTTAAAAACTGATAATGTTCTGCTTTGGCTAAAGGCATTGTGATATCATTTCCAGTAACTCTGGCAGGAGCTGCATCTAGGTATAAGAAAGCTTGTTCGTTAACTAAAGCCATTAATTCTCCTGCAGGTCCGTAAGTTTTACATGCTTCATGAACTACTAAAAAGCGTCCAGTTTTTTTAACAGATGTAATTACAGTTTCTCTGTCAATAGGATTAATAGTTCTTAAATCAATTAGTTCTACGGAAACATTAGGATCAAGTTGTTTAAGGGCTAATAGTGTTTCTGGTACCATTGCTCCCCAAGCTACAACTGTAATGTCTGTGCCTTCTTGAACGACTTTGGCTTTACCGATTTGGACTTCGTAATCTGTTTCGGGAACTTCTTGACGGAAACCACGATAAATTCTTTTAGGTTCCATGTAGACTACTGGATCAGGGTCGTTAATAGCAGCCATTAATAAACCTTTAGCGTCGTAAGGATTAGATGGAATAACTACTTTAAGACCAGGAACAGAGCCTAAAATTACTTCTAATGATTCGGAGTGATGTTCTAAGGATTTTACCCCTCCACCAACTGGGACTCTTACTACCATAGGTACTGTGTAATTACCACGACTACGGTTACGCAAACGGGCTGCGTGGGCAAATAGGTCTTCTAGTCCTACAAAAATAAAACCATCAAATTGGATTTCTGCAACTGGTCGCATGCCGTTAATTGCAAGTCCGATAGCACTTCCGATAATAGAAGATTCAGCAATAGGGGCATTAAAAACGCGAGTTTCTCCGTGTTTGTCTTGTAGGCCTTTAGTTACGCGGAAAACGCCGCCTAATTTTCCTACATCTTGTCCAAAAAGAACTACTCGAGGATCTTTTGCTAACTTGCTATCTAAAGTTTGATTAATTGCATCTAGTAATGTCATTGAAGCCATTATTATTTACCTTCCTTTGTGTTGAAAAAAGCTTTGCATTCTTCGTATTGTTCTTCTAATTGAGGAGTCATTTTTTCATAAGTGTATGCAAAAATATCTTTAATATCGATGTTGTTGCCTGTTTGTTCTACTTTTTGGTGTGCTAAAACAACTTCTTCTTGGGCTTCTTTTTCAAATTGTTCTACTTGTTTTTGAGTTAGATAACCTTTATTCATCAAGTATTTTTGAAAACGTACAATTGGGTCTTTTTTGCGCCACTCTAATTCTTCTTCTTTGCTACGGTAAACAGAAGCATTATCATTAGTGGAGTGTGCTTCTAGACGATAAGAAACATTTTCAATTAAAGTAGGTCCGTTTCCTTTGCGCGCTTCGTTAAAGGCTTCTTGGGCTGCTACATAAACAGCTAAAATGTCGTTGCCGTCTACTTGCATGCCAGGAATTCCACAAGCATAACATTTTTGAGCTAAAGTTTTAGCTTTGGATACTTTGTTACGAGGATTAGAAATAGAATACTGGTTATTTTGAATAAATACTACTAATGGTACTCCAAAAACAGCAGCATAGTTAAGACCTGCATTAAACTCTTCGTGTGCAGTTCCTCCGTCTCCAATAGTTGCAATAGTTACTTCTTTTTTATTTTGCATTTTGCTTGCTAAGGCAAGTCCTGCTCCTAAATTAACACTAGAGCCAATAATAATGTTAGCTGGTAAAATACGCAACTTAGGGTCTAGTTGAGAGCCTTTTTCATTGCCATACCAGTAAAGATAAAATTGTTCTAAAGAAACTCCACGGTAAAGAAAAATTCCTGCATCACGATAATAAGGTGATACCCAATCTTGGGGTTCTAAGGCAGCAGCGACACCTACTTGAGATGCTTCTTGCCCTGAGTTAAGTAAATAGTTTCCCATACGTCCCTGGCGTTGATATTTTAAGGCTGCTAAATCAGCTTGTCTACCTAAAACCATTGTTTTATACATTTTTAATAAAACATCTTTAGATAATTTTGGTTCTAATTCAGGTTGAACAAGGTTGCCATTTTCGTCAAGTATTTGGAATTGTTTACCTTTTAGGGGGTCGTACACATTCGTTAACATTGTAATACTCCTTATTTTATTTATATTAGTTTGTTTTTGATTAAATGTATTATACCTTTATTGTGTTACTAAATATAATTAATTTAGTGTTATTTGATAATATACATCTACACTTAAATTGTACTTGAAATTAAGACAAATGATGAAACAAAATAATGAAAATTGCAAGTTTAAGAGATAAAAAAAATACCATATATTATAATATATGGTATTTCAATTAATATTTATTTATTGTTGATGATGTCAACTGGTTTTTTGTTAGACCATTTATAAATAATGAAAGATATAAATAGTAGAGTCATTAAAAAGACATAACTAAATGATAATAAATTAAATAAAAGGACTCTTACAAAAGGATTGAAAGCTAAATATGGTGATGTAAACCATAATAAAATGCCTTTATTTTTCGAATTTACTAAAGAATTATCGAAAACCATAATGTCATTTTCACTTTCAAAATTGGGCAACGGTTTCATATCGAAAGATGAAAATAATATAGATGCATCTTTAAACCAAAGTAAAATACTTAATAATAATACAAAAGTTAAAACCATTTGGAATAAAGCAAAAAAGAATGCTTCAACTAAAAAGATTTTACCAACATTAACACCATTAGAACCTAAAGCTCTTAGAATACCCATTTTTTTATTTTGAAGTTTGGCACTCATAGAAAAATAAAGCATAATCATAGCACCTGGAACAGATAAAATCCAAACCCAGAACATAGGGCTACTTATAATTTGAATAATTTTAACAGCTATTTGCACAACACCAACAAACAAATATAATTCTACATATCCTTTATATCCTTCAAATAATTCATACATTTGATATATTTTATCACAGATTCCGAACCATTTATAACTCAAAAATGTAAAAGCAAAAAACATAAAAATAAAAGTTGCAATAGCAGTTACTAAAACAGTCAATGCCAAGAAAAACTTTTTATTTTTAAAACTCTTTAAAGCAGCCTTAGCAACAAACGAAAAAGGCAAACAACTAGGAAAAGATACAAAATCAGTATCTTGTTGTAATACTTTAGTCTCATCAGTTTTATCAAAGTTTTCTAAAGCAGGATTTTTAGTTAAGTTAGTTAAGTTTGCAATCATTTCAGCTGTAAGAACTTGACCTTCTTTAAATACTTGTTTTTTGTCTTTGCTTTTTTTAGTAGTGTCTTTTTTTCTTGTCATATCTGATATGACTTTACCATCTTTACATTCTAAAATACGATCAGCATATTTATAAGCACTTTCGCTATCATGAGATACAATAACTACTAATTTTTCTTTACTTAAATTTTGAAGTAAATCAAAAACTTGGGTTCCTGTTTCTGAATCTAGATTTCCTGTAGGCTCATCAGCAAAGACCATTTTAGGATTTTTCACCAAAGCACGAACAATAGCAACACGTTGTTTTTGTCCTCCTGAAAGTTCATTAACTCTTCTATTTAGGAATGAAACATCCAATCCTACTTGATTCATTAAATCATTAATTAAGGCAACATCTGGTTTTTTATTTTGTAATTGTAATGCTAAGACAATATTTTCAAATACATTCATATCTTCTATTAAGTTGAATTCTTGGAAAATAAAACCAATCATTCCATTACGATAATTATCTAAATATTTTTGATTAAAAGTTGTAATAGGAACTTTGCATACTTCAACTACGCCGCCGTTTGCAACATCAATGCCTGTTAAAACATTTAATAAAGTAGATTTACCAGAACCTGATTTACCTAAGATAAAAACCATACCTTTATCAGGTAATTTTAAAGAAACGTCTTGTAAGGACATCGTCATATTACCGCGTTTAGTAACGTAATTTTTGCTTAAATGGTTGACATTAAACATTTTTAAAGACTCCTTTAGTTTTTTTGTTGTTTTATTGATTAAAAAAATTTATAATTATACAAATGTAAAAAGGCAAAAAGATAAAAAGGGTAAAAAAACTAATTTAACTACCCTATTATTTTACTTATTTTACCACAAATATTATATTTGCATATACACTTAAAAAGCAATATTTTTTTTATCTATTTTTATCTAATTTCAATATGAAAGTGTTTAATCAAATTAGAAGTAATTTTTTCCATACAATGTTCTACATCTTGTTTTTCTAAGTTTTTATCTAAGTTATGGAAAAAAAGTCTAAGGGCAAGAGAATGTTTTTCTTTGGTTTTAGGTATTTGATAAACATCAAATAATTCACATTTGATTAAATCAAAAGGGGTAGTTTGTTTAATGGTTTGTTCGATTTGATAAAAGGAATATTTGGTATCTACTAAAAAGGCTAAATCACGAATAACAGTAGGAAATTTAGGAATTGGTTGGAAGGTAAACGTTTTTGTAGTGTTAAGAATTTCATCCGTTAAAAAAAGTTCACAAAGAAAACTTTCTTTTAAGTGGTATTTGGTATTAAGTTGGGGATGTGTTTTTCCGATAACTCCTATTATTTGATTGTTAAATAACAAATTGGCTTGCATTCCTGGATGAAAATTACTATGTTGTTGTGTTTTTTGATAAGTAAGGTTAATGCCTAGAAAAGCACTAATTTTTTCAAGGATGCCTTTGGTAACAAAAAAAGAACTTGAAACATCTTGTTTGTACCACAAGGAATTTAAGAAATGACCACTCAAAGCAAAAGCAAGACTTAATGTTTCTTGGTTGGGAAAATAAGTTTTTCCAATTTCAAAAAAAGCATTATCAAAAGTTTGTCGTTTGTGCTGATAGCTTAAAACTTCTACTAAACTACTTAGCAAACTTTGTCTTAAAATCATTTTGTCTTGTGACAAAGGATTCATTATTTTGATAAAGGGTTTTTGAGGAGTAAAAACTTCAAACATCTCAGAGCTAATTAAACTGTAAGTAATAGTTTCATAAAATCCTAAATTAACTAAGAGTTTGCGCAATTCTCTAATATTTTTTTGTTTTAAGGTTAATTTTCCTTGAGTAGGGATTTGAATTGTTTGGGGAGGTAATTTATGGCAACCATAAAGTCTAGTTAAATCAGAAATGACATCTTCTTTAATTTTGATATCATAACGACGTAAAGGAGCTTGGAGGTTTAATTGTTCGTTTTTGTTCTGTGGTCCTAAATGTTTGGATGTATGTATCTGATAATCTAGGTTTAATAACCAATTTTTGATTTGAGTAGGGCACAAAGAAACGCCAATTTTTCTTGTAACAAAATCAAGATTCAAAGAAATAGTAGGATTGGTACGTTTTTTTTGTTTTGTAATTATAGGTTGGTAAGTAATTTTGCCATCTGCTAAAGTGACTAAAAGTTGGCATGCTTTTTGAAAAGCTAAAGGAATAAGACTTTGGTCAATGCCTCTTTCAAAACGTAGGGAACTTTCAGTTTTGGTTTTGAGTTTTTGACAAGTTTGGGCAATAGTTTGGGGCGAAAAATAAGCAGCTTCAAGAATAATTTTAGTAGTTGTAGGTTTAATGCTGCTTTCTAAAAGTCCTACAATACCAGCTAGAGCAATGGCTTTTTTGCCATCTGTAATAACTAAATCATTTTCATCTAAAACAAAATCATTTTGGTTAAGAGTTGTAATATTTTCTTGTGGTAAGGCTTTTCTAACTTTGATTTGTTTGATGTTTTCAGAATCAAAAGCTTGTAGGGGAATACCGTATTCGATTAAAATTAAATTAGTGATGTCAACAACATTGTTGATTGGGTTGATGCCTGATTGTAAGAGGGCGTTTCGCAACCATAAAGGAGAAGGTTTGATTTTGATGTTTTCCAGGATACAAGCGTTGTATTCATAACAACTGTCGTTTTCAATTTGGACTTTTAAAGGAGATTGAGGCAAGTTTGCAAAAAAATCGGGGTTTAATTGGGGGAGCGTTTTTGGGGTTGTTTGGTCTTCGCTGTTTTGTGTTTTGTAGTTGGTTGCTTTTGTTTCTTGATTGTTATTGGAACTTTGAGAAGACAAAACTGCTTTGAGATCTTTGGCAAAACCTAGGTGAGATAAAAGGTCACCACGATTGGGTGTAAGCCCTAATTCTAAGATAAAACAATCAAGTCCTAAAGGAATTAAAGCATTACTTCCCAAAGCAATTTGGTCGTTGGGGTCATCAAAAAGATAAATTCCTTCTTGTTCTTGGGGAGTTAAAAATTTGGTACTAATTCCCAATTCTTCCAAAGCACAAAGCATTCCTTCTGAAAAAACTCCATAAATTTTTTTGTTTTTAAGGGTGGCGTTGATGCCTTCCAAAAAAGAACCTTCTGAAGCTACAATAACTTTTTTGCCATTTTGTAAATTAGAAGCTCCACAAACAATTTTGACTACTTTTGTGCCAGTGTTAACTTCTACTAAATTTAATTTTTGGGAACCTTGAATTTTTTGAAAGTTAAGAATTTGCCCCACCACTAAATTAGTGTTTTTGGATAGGGGGAAAAAATTTTGCACTTCGGTAATATAATTGTTAGTTAAGGCAGAAATATTTTGGGAAAGGGGTTGCGAAAAATGGTTTTTTAAAATATTTTCAATAATTTTCATTGTTGGCGGTGTTCCTTGCAAATTGTTTTAAAAAGCGAATATCATTAGTATAAAAATGTCTAATATTGTCAATTTGATATTTAATCATAGCAATTCTTTCAATACCTATTCCAAAGGCAAAACCTTGATATTTTTCAGGGTCATAATTAGCGTTTTTAAGAACTTGGGGATGCACTAAACCAGCTCCTAAAATTTCTAAATATTCTTTGATGCCATCTTTTTTGGTAATTACTAAATCAACTTCAATGCTAGGTTCGGTAAAGGGAAAATAAGACGGTCTTAAATGAATTTCTTGGGAAGTGCCAAATAATTCTTTGGTAATGAGTAAAAGAGTTTCTTTGAGATGGGAAAAATTAATGTTTTTGTCAATAACAAGTCCTTCGAGTTGCATAAATTGATGGCTATGAGTGGCGTCATCATCGTCTTTGCGGTAAACTTTTCCAGGAGAAATAATTTTGAGGGGTCCTCCTTGGCGAGCTTTCATTTCTTTGACTTGGACGTTGGAAGTGTGGGTGCGCAAAAGTTTTTGGGGGTCGATATAAAAAGAGTCTTGCATTGCTCTTGCGGGGTGGCCTTTGCCCATGTTGAGCATTTCAAAATTATAAAAATCAGTTTCAATTTCGTTGCCTTCTTTAATTTCATAGCCTAAAGATAAAAATAAATCTTCAATTTGTTCAATGATTTGATTAAGGGGGTGGGTGCTTCCTTGGAAAAATTTCAATCCTGGTAAAGTAGGATCAATTTCTTCTTGGAGCAATTTGGCGTTTAGTTGGTTTCTTTGTAAAATTTCTTTTTCTTTTTGTAAAGTGAAAATAATTTCTTTTTTTAAAACGTTAATTAATTTGCCTGCAACTGCTTTTTGGGCATGAGGAAGGCTTTTTAGCTCTTGGGTAAGTTCAAACAAGATGCCCTTTTTGCCTAAAAATTCTTTGTCTAAGGTCATTAATTGGTCTAAATCATGTTTGTTTTTTTGTAAACTGGTGTGAAATTGTGCGGTTAGATTTTTGATTTTGGTTTGCATAAAAATGATAACACTTTCTTTATTTTGGAAATGAAAAATATTGGGGTTGGGGTTAAAATTAAAAACTACATTTGAATTATCAAAATAATGTTTCCTTTAGTAAGTAACGATAGCCACATTCCTAAGGTAGCTCCTAATAAAACTCCTAAAGAAACGCCAAAAGATCCTTTTTTTAATCCTAAAATAGTACCTCCTAAAAACATTCCTGCTACCATTGCTGTTAAATGTAGTTGTGTGGTTTTTTGGTAAATATCTGTTTGAGTAGGTTTACTTAAATAAATTGCTAATACAACAATGACAATAGAGTTAAAAATAATGCAATTGCTTAATAGTTTGCTACTTAAAAAAGGTTTTTTGGGTGTGTTGGTTTGGGGCAAATTGTTTTTTTTAATTAAGGCTTTTCTTGGTTTTTGGTTCATATAAATATCCTTTCTGGGATAAAGTTGTAAAAATTTGGAGTTGCAAAATGGGTGTTAGAAATGTTTGCAAAAAATATAATTTGTGATTTGTGATTTTGGATTAGTTTTTTTATTTTATTATTTGTTTTTTATTATTTGGTTCGCACAAAACAATTAAAAGCAAAAAATAAAGTTAAGTTAAGTTGGGGATTGTTGAATAAAATTTATTTGTCCTTATAAGCTTCATTATGCACTCCTAATGCAGCGCGTCCTGAAGGGTCGTTTATTTGTTAAAAGCTTTGTCCCATTCGATAGCTTTTGCAGTACAGCAAGCAATTGAAGGACCACCAGGAACAAGACTTATTTCACTTGGCAAAGGAAATAAGGTTTCAAAAATTTCGCGATACATGTAGCCTTCTTTGTTTGTAGGAGTATTGTAAGGTAAACGAACATAAGCATTTTTTAATTGTGTATCTGTGATTTTGGTTTGGGCAAGTTGTTTTAAAGCATCAATCCAACTGTAGCCTACTCCATCAGAAAATTTTTCTTTTTGGCGCCATACAATCTTTTTGGGTAAATAAGATTCAAATGTTTTTCGTAGAATATGTTTTTCTATTTTGCCATTTGTGCCACACATTTTATCTTTGGGATTAATTCTCATAGCAACATCTAAAAAGTTTTTGTCTAAGAAATGCACTCGCGCCTCTACTCCCCAAGCACTCATTGCTTTGTTTGCTCGTGCACAATCATATAAATGTAATGAAGCTAATTTACGGACTGTTTCTTTGTGGAATTCTTGAGCATTAGGGGCTTTATGAAAATATAGATAACCTCCAAAAATCTCATCAGCACCTTCACCAGAAAGAACCATTTTGATGCCCATAGCTTTAATTTTGCGAGCCATTAAATAAATAGGAATTGATGCGCGAATAGTTGTAATATCATACGTTTCAATGTGATAAATAACATCTTTTAAAGCATCTATGCCTTCTTGAATAGTAAAATTAATTTCATGATGGACTGTTCCTAAATGATTGGCTACTTCTTTGGCAGCTTTGAGATCAGGAGCGCCTTTAAGACCTACAGCAAAAGAATGAAGTGAAGGAAACCAAGCCTCTTTTTTACTTGATTCTTCTATGCGGTGTTTGGCAAATTTTTTAGTGATTCCAGAAATAATAGAAGAGTCAAGACCAACAGATAAAAGTACGCCATAAGGAACATCAGACATTAAATGTTTTTTTACTGATGCTTCAAGAAAATTGCGTAATTGGGTTGTGTTGGTTTGGTTGTTGTAAACATTTTGATAATCCATCCAATTACGTTTATAATATTTCACCATTTTGCCAGATTCACTAGATAAATAATTTCCTGGAGGAAAAATAGAAAGGGTTTGGCAAATGGGAATTAAGGCTTTCATTTCAGAAGCTATATAAAAATTTTGGTTAAGGTCATATCCCATATAAAGTGGAATTATTACCATATGATCGCGTCCTATAAGATAGGTGTTTTTTGTAAGATCATATAAAATAAATGCAAACACTCCTTGTAATTCATCTAAAAAATTAACACCTTTTTCTTGATATAGTGCTATAATAACTTCACAATCTGATTCTGTTTGAAATTCGTATTTATCTTTGTATTGTTGGCGTAAATCTAGGTGGTTATAAATTTCTCCATTTACTGCAAGTACTAAGGTTTTGGTTTTATTATAAAGTGGTTGAGCTTCAGCATTAACATCTACAATTGATAGTCTTTCGTGTGCTAAAATGGCTTTTTGAGAGGCAAAAATTCCTGACCAATCAGGTCCTCGATGACGCATCAAACTGGAAAGTTTAAGAGCTTGGTCACGCAACATTTGTGGATCGGTTTTAATATTTAGTATTCCAAAAATTGAACACATTTTATTCTCCTTTTAAACGCATTGAAAACACATTTTATTTTTTCTTCGATAAACAACTTCATAACAAATTATAATCTTTAAAAAAATCATATAAAGCGTTTTTTTCGATGTGAGGAGCAGTTAAATTGGCAACTTTGTGAAGAGTTTCATAATGAGTATTTGCCATGACGATTCCTATATCTGCAAATTGAAGCATTTCAAAATCGCTGCAACGATCTCCCATGCAAATTAATTGGCAGTCTTTGTGGTCTTTCATAATTGCTTGGATAACATAAGCTTTATTAACTTGTTTGGCACTTAAACTTACAACACCATTTTTCCAATAATAAGCGTGGAGTTGTTCAAAATCTTTTAAAAAATCAACAACAAGGGAGGTATTTGGATGAAATAAATTAATTTTGTAAATAGGTTTTTCTAAATGAAGATTGCTTTTTATGGGATTTTTTTTCAACATTACATTATCAAACAAACTTTTAGAATCAGGATCTGTTGTTTGGGTTATGCCCTTTTCTTCTAAACTGACATTGAGAACTATGATTCCTTTTTTTTGGGCTTGGCAATTTAGTTTAATTACAAGTTCTTGGGGGATGCAAGTTTGTTGGACGATATTTGTGGATTTCCAAGTAATAGCTCCATTTAGAACAACAAAATACTTAAATAAAGAAGTAAGTTCTTTTAAAACGCTTTAACCTTTGTAGTTTCTTCCTGTAGCAATTCCTAAAATATTATTGGGGTTTTGCGCTAGGTTTTGTAAAATTTTTGTGGTTTGTGAAGGAATTTCTTTGGTTTTGACGTTGTATAAAGTTTGGTCAATATCAAAAAAGAATAGTTTTTTCATATTTGTTCCTTTATTCCTTGATATATTATAATCAAAAGATAACTAATTAATGCAAAAATTAAAGAAAAAAATAAATGACATAAAATATTATACAAATCAAATATTTTTATTTTGTCATAAATAAACTTTAAACTTTGGTATAAATAAAAGCATTTCCAAAAATCACTTTTTTGATAATAAATTTTTTGGGCTGATATGCATTTGTTTTTTTGATATTCAAAAGGATTGTCAAAAAAGATTTTAGCTAAACTATGAAAAATAATTTTTGCTCCCTTTTTGCCAACTTAAGGATGTAAAGGGTTTTTGGAATAATCACAAATTTTTAAATTCAAAAGAAAATGTTCTAATAAATTACAATACACCAAATTAATGCCTTTTTGGTATTCAAAAGGGTGGTGTTTGGCGTATTTGGGATTTGATAATCCTCTTGCTTGATATTCTTTTATGTGGTGTATTTCTAAGCCTTCAGCTGTTTTTTTGATATTTGGGTTAGTTTGAGTAAAACTTGCATCCATAAAATAAGAGCCACTTACTAAACCGTATTTTGTTTTAAAAAAAGTTACTGATTGATCGTATGTTAAAAGCATCATAATTTCAATATCAGTTATTTTTTTGGTCTTGTTGTAATTTATCAAAAATGGTGTGAATGTCTTGTAAATGTTTTAATATATTGTTGCATTTACGATTGGAGTTCCAAAGAAATTTCATCAAAAAGAAATTATTTATTTTTTTTAATTCACAATAAATGGCATGATAAAAATAAAATGTTTGCATCCATAAACTGATTTTTTCTGATAAAAAGACAATATTTTTTTTGATGTTGACTTTTTGTTTAAAATGTATTGCGCAAAAAATGATTACTAATATTGTTACAATTAATAATTTATTCATTTTTATCCTCTTTTATTTATTTTTATTGATTGTGTAATTGTTTAAAAAACAGATTTAATCAAATTAATAAACAAAAAAATGAAAAGCAAAGCAAAGCAAAAAATATGAAAAAGGCAAAAGGAGCAAAATATAGAAATATAATAATTTTAAATAATTTAA
>NZ_JSWH01000063.1:0-333 GCF_000803325.1 Chrysanthemum yellows phytoplasma | reverse complement strand
TTTCATTTTTCTAAACAAATGGGGCTATATGATTATTTTAGGTCTCCTTTAACTTATAAAGCTTATTTTAATCTGGCCTTAGTACCTTTATTTTATTTAGGGTTTTTCTTTGGATTTAAGAAAGCTTATTTAATGCTTTTTATTTATCTGTTTTGTGAATTTGTAACTACTTTGGGACATTTTTGGATTTTAGCTGATTATGATATTTTTTTGCTTGAAAAAATAAATATTAATAAAGTAGCTTTTTTTCTACTGAATTATCTTTTAAAAACTTTAATACCTCTTTTATCTTGGTCTTTTACAGGATTATTATATTGTAAAGATTTAAGTCAT
>NZ_JSWH01000062.1:0-390 GCF_000803325.1 Chrysanthemum yellows phytoplasma | reverse complement strand
ACTATAGAAGGTTTTCAAAACTTTAAAATATGTGAACAACAAAGCGATCTACAATCATTTTATATATCTTTAGAAGATTTTGAAGAAATACTTGAAGAAGAAGAAGGCTTTTTTAATAAAAAATTAAGATTAAAAAAAGATAAAATACAAAAAAGAATAATGTATACTTTTTGTTACGATACCGAAAGTCATAATTATATAGGCTCTAACAAAAATGAAAGATGGAATGCTGATAATGTACTTGATTTTATTGTAGATATAGAAATAACTAAATCTCCTATAAATAATGCTATTCCAATAAGTTTAATCTTTAAAACATTTTCTTGTACATCAGATAATTTATTTTTTGATATTGGTTTTGTAATAGATAATATTCACTTTATAAAAAAA
>NZ_JSWH01000061.1:0-253 GCF_000803325.1 Chrysanthemum yellows phytoplasma | reverse complement strand
CCTACAACTCCACTTTTTGAAAAACAAGGATTAGGCTCTATTTATAATAGTTATTTAAATATCCAAAAAAAACCAAAAACACACAATAGATAAAATCCATTATACTCAACAATTTCAAGAAAAAATGTTAGAAATATACACCAAAGAACTAAATTTTATACTCAATTTACAATTATCAGACATTTATTTAATTACTGACAACCCCATATTTTAAAACATTAACTCATCTTTTTACAACCCGAAAAACTTTATA
>NZ_JSWH01000060.1:0-518 GCF_000803325.1 Chrysanthemum yellows phytoplasma | reverse complement strand
ATTTATATTTTTAATAAAATCAATTTTTCGATCTAAAGAAAAATCTATTTTAAAACAATAATTATTTAATTCTGTAAATCCATGTTTATATAAATCGAAATACATATACAAACCATCATGTTCTTCTTTTATATCAAAATCCAAAAAAATTTGAAATAAATTTTCTGAATAAATAGGATTTAAATATTCTAAAGTGTTTTCTCTTTGATTTTTAGTATCAAAACTATTACGATAAATTTCTATTCTATCGTTATTTTGAATCATGAATGTATCGCCTATTAATTTTATTTTTTCATTCAAACTTATGTAATGATTACGTTGAAAAGAAGGTATAAGAACTAAATTACCTATATTATCTACGTCCGAAGCATAATTAGTATACAATATATGAGCATGATTTTCATTGTTGGAATATATATACCATAAAAAATTTAATTTAATGAAAAAGTTTATTCGAAAACCGTTAAATTTTTCTTTTATTTCTCTTAAAGAATTTATATTTAATTCATTATTTAATT
>NZ_JSWH01000059.1:0-761 GCF_000803325.1 Chrysanthemum yellows phytoplasma | reverse complement strand
ACTAAATAATTTATTGTTCAGTTTCTTTGGAATTTTTTGAAGGTGAATTGGGGATGAATTTATCTATAAATTCTTCGGTAAGCATTAAGGCATTTTGAGGACTTATAGGTTTGTTAAGTGTAGGATGGTATTTTTCCTTACCTGGTTTAAATAAATGATATTTTTTGTAAATGTTAGTCATTTTTGGGCTTCTCCAAAAAAAAATAAATATTTTGGCTTTCATTTTTCATTTGTAAAATATCATCTAAAGTGTATTTGTTCCAATCACTAATATCAAACTTATCAAAAGGAGATTCAAAATAAATCCCTACTAAATCTAAAGGAGGAGTTTTGATTCCTGTCATAACACTATATAAAAAAGCACCTGCAAGATCTTGTCCATTAAATGAAGGGAAACAAGCTACCCAACCATCATATTGAGGTTGTATTTTGTAGATAATTTTATGCATTAAAGTAGGTTTTAGATTTTCCATATAAACATGGGTTTCAGAATTTTTAAGTGTGCCATCTTGCATAAATTCACTATCAGGCACTATAAAATGATAATGTTTTTTGTCATTTACTGTTTGAATATAAAGAGGTAGTGTTTCTTTTTCTTGTTGTAATTCTTGTGTTTTTGGTTTTGTCAAATTGGGAGTTTTGACGAAATTTTGTTGATTGGGTTTTTGGGTTTGGTTATTAGTTAATTGTATTTTTTCTGATGATCTAAAGGTTGAATGTCTTTTTTGTAAACTTAATATTAATAACAATAATACTAATAT
>NZ_JSWH01000058.1:0-646 GCF_000803325.1 Chrysanthemum yellows phytoplasma | reverse complement strand
TTTAAAATAAGTTTATTGCTTATAATTTCATTTTTTAAAATGTGTTTCATATTTACATTATGAAAAAACTAAAACTTTAAAGATATTTATTATATCTTAATATAAATTAATGCAAAATATTATGCAAGTGTTTTTGAAATGGTTTTGTAATACCTCGTATAAATGACCCTGAATAAATATAAAAAAGGGGGGTACAAAAACTAAATTAAGGTGTTAAGGGAAATGTTGCAAATATAATAATTTAGTGCCAAAGTTATTAAAAAAGATACAAATATAGCTTTAGGGTGCAAAATTGATAAAACTTACAATAATTAACAAAATCTAAATTACAATTAACGCTAATTTGTTGTTGGTGGTGTTTGTTGCGAAAATGATAAAATTATGGCTAAGAATTAAATAAAAGAGGCTATTAACACAATAATAAACTTAGAAAATATGCTTATTATTTTCCAAAACATTGCAAACATATTATAAAAATAATTTAATTAATGATTAAATATATTGGGGATTATATAAATTATTATACAAATAAAATTTTATTTTGTGAAAATCAATTGCAAAAAAATAATTTTTGGGTTTGAGTTTGAAAGCAATTGCAAAATAGAAATATATCCATTATGTAAATTGTATATAATTAAAAATAAAG
>NZ_JSWH01000057.1:0-278 GCF_000803325.1 Chrysanthemum yellows phytoplasma | reverse complement strand
CTGGGTTGGGGTTGGGGGAATTTTGGATGTGATAAAAAAATATATAAAAATAAAAAGCTAGATTTTGAATTGATTTCAACAAACTAGCTTAATAATTAGATAATTATTTTAATTTTAAGTGATATTTATAAAAAATCAATTCAAACTTATTTTCTTAAAAAAAGAGAATTTTGTTAAAAAAGTAAAATTGACTTAATAAATTAGAAAATACTAATTTAAAAAATGGGTTTCAAGGACAAAAGAAAAAACACAACAAAGATGGCGCCCACGCTAGGACT
>NZ_JSWH01000056.1:0-734 GCF_000803325.1 Chrysanthemum yellows phytoplasma | reverse complement strand
CCTTTCTTTTAAAAAAGGTAGTTAATATTAATTATAAGTATAAATTATTAAGCTACCAAAAAGATAATATAAATTAATATATATAATTAAAAAGATAAAAGAAAAGATTTATTGTTGTTTATTGTTGAGTGTTTGCCCAATCTCTCAGACGCCTTACCATTCCTGAAATCCATCTAGAAGTAGGTTTTTAGCTCCATCTAATTTTTTGGTATTTTCTATGTCATGGTAAAAAATATACAAATTTGTATATTTGCCTGTCATTTTTGTTAGTTCTTGATAAGTATATTTTTTATCTAGGACACCTCGAATTTCTCCATCATGATATAAACAAATTGTACTTGGTTCGCATGTTCCTGTAGCAATTTCGAACGATATATTCCCATCTTTTATTCTATTTATTGTTTTTCTTTTGGTTAATGTTCCATTAAAATTAGGATTAATCTTTTCTTTAATATGTTTTATTATTTTGTCCAGGTGGGAATCCCAATCCCCTTCAATTTCTACAAGGTGTAATTTTGGTCCTTGTTGTTCTTATGTTGGCTCTTCTTGTACTTGTGTTTTTGTTTGTGCTTGTCTTTCTTTTTTTCTCAAACTTATTTTTATACTTGTTTTATAATCATATCTTAATTTAAGATTTGATTGAGCTTTGGTAAAATGAGGGATAATAATAAATAAAGTAAATATTATAATAATTAAAAATAAAAGTGTTTTTTGTTATAAGTATTGGATAAAAA
>NZ_JSWH01000055.1:0-968 GCF_000803325.1 Chrysanthemum yellows phytoplasma | reverse complement strand
TTTAATAATGCATATGATGTAAAACATATTGCTCAATGGTTTAATACTGAAGAAAATTTTGTATCTAAAATTAAAGGTAGATTTAGTGATGCATTGATGTATATGATTCACGCTAATAGAACTGATAAACATCAATATGATGAAAGAGAAGTAGTTAGTGATTTCGATTGGAAATCTGAAGCACAACAAGATATTTTCCTTCGTAAATATAAAATAGATACTCGTTTAAAAGACATCTTAACTAAAATTCATTCAGGAGAAATAAAAGAGTACAACATCACTAACTACATTTCTATTATAGAACATAATATCTATTCTGCAGCAATAGAAAAAGCATTTAAGTATAGAACTAATACTTTGAAAGGAATTGAAAGAAACATGGAATGTGTTTTTATCACTGGTATGAGTGGTTCAGGTAAAACTACTCTTGCCAAAAAAATAGCCAAAGAGAAAAATTATCAAACTTATATTTCATCTGGTAGTAATGATGTTTTAGATGATTATCAAGGTCAAGAATGTATTATTTTAGATGATCTACGTTCTAATTGTTTAGGGTTAACAGATTTATTAAAAATGTTAGATAATAATACTTCATATAGTGTTAAATCTCGTTATAAAAATAAAGTATTAGAATGTAAATTAATTATTATTACTACTGTTAAAAGCATTGATGATTTCTTTGAAGATATTTTTAAAAAAGATGAAAGCATTATTCAATTAAAACGTCGTTGTAAATTACACATTAGTTTAGATTCTAAATATATTTCTTATAGCATGTGGAATCCAGTAAAAATGGAATATGAAAAACCTTTCAAAAAACCTAATAATTTATTAAACAAATTTCAAATAAAAGCATTAAGTAAAAAAGAACAAAAAGAGTTTATTAAAAAAATAACTAACATAGATTTAGATGAAGATTAAATTAAAGAAAAGAGTGTTATATTATGTTTTATAAATTATATCAAAAA
>NZ_JSWH01000054.1:0-985 GCF_000803325.1 Chrysanthemum yellows phytoplasma | reverse complement strand
TATTTAATTAAATGCATAATTTTATTAATTATAGCTTTTATTTGTCTTTTCCAAACTATCATTATTAACGCTTTAGAAGCACAACCTAACGAACAAAGACCCAACAACCAACATTATGCTTTTACTCAAAGTCCAGATTTAAAAAATAAACAAATTGAAAATAGAAATAAAAAACTAAGTTTGCAACTTGATAAACTTATTGAACAATTACAAACATTTGTAACTGAATATGACGAATATGACGCATATTTATTTCATAATATAAAGTAATTAAAAAATGAAACTGTAAACAATAGTGAATTTACAACATTACAAAACATCCTAGACCAAGACATACCAAGATATAAAACTACATTAACCCAAAATGCCCATGGAGGAAAAAACACTTTTATGACAAGTATCGCAAACAAAGAAACACTCAACACCGATGACATAAACACTCTAAAAGCAAAAATAAAGAATTGCTTTTATACTTTCAAAATTAATAGAAATAAAGTTTATGAGACAATAAAAAGCAAAGTGGAACCTTTTAAAAATATTTCTTCTATCAAAACCAAAATCGAAGATCTTGAATCTGATTTAACATCCAAAAAAGATCAAACCCAACCCAACAATTTCCAACCATCCCCAACTAATTTATGCGACCTTAATACAGATATCAACAATGAAATTGAAAAACTATCCCAAATACATAATAAATATTTTATTGCTAAAATAAATAATATTTAATTAAACCCAGGTAACCAAAATCAAATCCAAGAATAAATTATTACTAAATTAAAAACATTAATCCCTCAAAATTCAAATACACAAAATGTAGAAACACAAGCTACTATTTGATAAGCTCCACGAAAACGGAACTACTGAACTACTGAACTACTCAAGAGCAACAATTTTTGATAAAAAAAATAATTTTTTTCTCAAAAACCAAATTACTTATTAATTACTTTTATTATAACATAAATTAATTTTTTTAAAACAAATA
>NZ_JSWH01000163.1:0-258 GCF_000803325.1 Chrysanthemum yellows phytoplasma | reverse complement strand
GGATATTAAATTTCGGTTAAGATCAGGCACATACCTTACCTCGGTCAATTTTCTAGTCATACCATCATGCATTTTGATAAAAATATTTACAAACATGTTTTATACGAATTTCTGAAATAAAATGGAAACTATTGGAGTTTTTATTTTCTATAATTTGGCGCCAAGTATTTTTTTTATATTTTTCTAAAGAATCAAAAATATTAGAAATAGTTTTTAAAGGAAAATTATTAAAATCGAATTCAAATTTTTTAATAAAAT
>NZ_JSWH01000053.1:0-1067 GCF_000803325.1 Chrysanthemum yellows phytoplasma | reverse complement strand
TTTTGACATTTTTTAAATCTAGGTTTGATGCTATTTCATTGGCTTTAATTTCACAGTTCTTTTCCCATTCATCAAGTGGTTGTGTTAAATTATTTAATTCTTGTTGTAAAGAAATTTGTTGATTTGAAAGACTAACTAATTCTTGGTTTATTTTGTTGATTTGTGTTTGTTTAGTTAATAATTCTTCACGTAGTTTATTTGCGTTTTCGTTGTTTTTTGCAATTTGTTCTTTCAGGTTGTTGGTTTCTTGTTCGAGTTCAGAAACCATGTTTTTATAATTTGCAATTTGTTTTTGGATTTCTTCCAAAGTTTTTAAATGTTGTTCTCTTAAGTTTGTGGTTTCTTCTTGTTTTTGAGTTAATTGTTGTTTTAGTTTATCTTCATTTTGTTTTAATTGTTTTATTTCTTCTTCTTTAAGTAATAATTGAGCTTGATAATTGATTTGACTTTTTTCAATGTTGCTTCTTAAATTATTAATTTCAACATTTAATTGTTTGATTTCATTTGTTGATAAGTTTTTTTGGTCTATTAATTTTTGTTCTTTGATTTCTAATTCTGTTTGTTTTTGTTCAATTTCAGTTTTTAATTGATTTACATCTTTAATATTTGAAGCCAATTGTTTTTCTAAAGTTGTTATTTTTTCTTTTGATAAAATCAACTCGTTGTCTTTTTTTACTATTAATTCATTCTGGTTTGTAATATTATTTTTTATTACTTCGATTTCTGATTGTAATTTATTTTTTTCTTCATCAGATAAATCTTTAGTTTGTTGGAGTGTTGTTTCTTTAGTTTTAAGTTGAGATTGTAATTCAATTATTTTTCCTTCAAGGGATAATTTTTCTAGTTATTGAGCTTGAAGGTTGATGTTTAAATATCCCTTTTCGGTTTCTAAAATCTTTTGTTTTTCTTTTTCTTGTTGAATTATTTTTTCTATTTGTTGTTGAAGTTCAGGATTTAATAAACTTTTTGTATTTTTTTCTTTTTGTTTGTGGGTTGGTTGTTGCATAGTTAGTTGAGGGGTTTCAGTGTTATTGTTTAATTCAGTTGATTTTGTTGTTTTTTTTTTT
>NZ_JSWH01000052.1:0-804 GCF_000803325.1 Chrysanthemum yellows phytoplasma | reverse complement strand
ATTCAAATTTTTTAATAAAATTACTCTTTAGAAAAATATAATTAAAATTTTTATCTAAATGTTGTTCTAAATTTAGATCTATATTATCATTGATTTTATTATTATCTAATTTCATTTTCAGAATAAAAATAATAAATTTCTTGATCGCTTATTTCATTTTCATGAAAAAAATTATTTTCATTGTAAGAGTTGCGCCAAGGATCTTCCATATGAGTTTTTTCAGATAATTGCCATGCTTTTAAATTACCATATATATCAAGGATATGATTTATTGATTCTAAGTGTTTTGGTAGGAGTGCCTTCTACTGTAGTTGTTTCGGTTTTAACTCCGTTTGCAGTTTGAGTAACAACTGTTTTGGTAGGTTGGTTGGGTTGTTGTTTGTGTAGTTTTGTTGTCTTCTTTAACTGTTGTAACTTTTTTAGTTTAAGTTTCTTTTTCAGTTGTTGTTTCAGTTGTTAGTTCTGCTCCAACTGTTTGATAAGTATTAAATAAAGAAATAAAAAGTACACTAAATAAAAATAAACTAAAAAATAAAGATTTTTTCTTGCCTAAGCTTACTATTTGAATTTATGCTTGTCCTTCCTTTTACAATATTAATATAGAAAAACAAAATTGCTATTACTTCTATTATAACTCAAAAAGCCAATTTAGAGTATTTTTTACTCAATAATTGTAAAAACCACAAAATAACTAGTTTTTATGTTATAATATGTTGTGATTAAGTTGTATAAAATATCATCTTTTTATCCAAATTATCAAAAACAATAATAAATATTTTACCAAAAATAATGAATTAAAAAATA
>NZ_JSWH01000051.1:0-1160 GCF_000803325.1 Chrysanthemum yellows phytoplasma | reverse complement strand
TTTCTTCATTTTTAACTCCTGTTTTTAGCAATGATGGAATTGATATGGATGAACAAATAAAAGAATATCAAAAAAGAAGAGACAACAACAAAACTTTATGGGGAAAAATATTCAATTCAGCACAACATAAACAAACTATAACAGATTCGGATGTTAAATTTTTACAAGAAGCATTAGAAATAAATCCAGATCCGATAAATCCAGATGATAAATATATAATTAAATATAGAGCTTTAGATGCAAGTGGAAAAGTTATTTGGGATAGTTATCAAACTTATGATTTGATTTTTTGATTCCAACTATAATGTTTTAAAAAGGTATGGTTTTAAAGAAGCTACAACATCGGAAGATGATAGATTACAAAATGTAGACTATGGAAAACAAGAACCAAACTATTTGGGTTGTATGTTTGGCTATGATAAAACCCAAAAAATAAGAATTAAACAAAGATATTTTACAAGTGAAGGCAAAGTTAATTGGCAAGATGAGGATTCTTGGGATCGAGAATTCGATGAATTAGGGAGAATTATAAAATCTATAATTTACACATCAGATAGTAATTCAGAAGAAGACAAACAAGTTAATTGGGATAGTGATTACACTTATTATTGTTTTTATGATCAACAAGGAAAACAATTACATTCTGTGACAAGGAATAGACATTATAAATTAGAAAATGGCAAAATACAAGTGGATTGGGCAAGTGAAAAAACTTTTGATCAAAAATTCAATGATGATGGTTCTAGAAATATGAGATATTTTACCCAAGATGGCAAAATTAATTGGGAAAATGAAAATACTTGTAATTATGATGCAATAGGCAACACACAAAATCTGGAAGGGACACAAATTTCATCACAAGAAAGAGAGTTGGAAGATAAATTACAAGTATACAAAAAAGAAGCTTATAATTATGTTTTAGAAATATAATTACTTAATTGTAATTAAATCAAAGCGAGAGAGGCAAAATAATGCGTTTAAAATATGTTTTAAATCTAATAAAATGTTTTAAATTGACATTCCGCGGAAGAAAATTTTATTCCATTTTTTCTAAAACATCTTTTACTGTTTTTATATTTTCTCCTAATTTATTCCATCCTTGTGAAATATAATCTATATTTCCTAAATGTAATAATTCTAAAATAGTATAAAATTTATAA
>NZ_JSWH01000050.1:0-1250 GCF_000803325.1 Chrysanthemum yellows phytoplasma | reverse complement strand
ATTTATAAATATAAAATAAAAAAGAGGCTATAAACCTCTTTGATATTTTTTAATTATGATTGAGTATTTCTTTTTTTAAAAATAACAAAAAGCAAACTTAAAAAAGTGATGGAAATTAATATAATGCAAGCAATAACAATATAAAATCCATAATTTGTATTTTCGTTATTATCTGTTTTTTCGCTTGTTATTTTAGGAGATAATATTGTTTGTGAGTTGTTTTGCAACTCTTCTTTATTGGACATAGAAGTTGTTAATGTTTCAGATAAAGTATTGCCATCATTTAATAAAAGTTCGACTGCTTCTTAAACTTTTTGCATAACTAAGTCTTTAGTTGAATCTGGGTTTCCTACTTCTTCTGCAATTACATTTTCAATTGTTTCATCTAATTGACTTTGTTTTATGGTTGAGTCAAATGGAATATTATATTTTTTTTTAACTTCCGCAATAAACTCTTCTTTATTTATTTTTTTAATTTGATAAGTTAATTTAGCTTTTCCTTTATATTTAGGAGATTTATCCAATGCTTCAATGGTTATATAACCTTTTGAGCGATCTTTTTTAGGAAAATAAATATCTTCTTTTGTAATTACTAAACCATTATTTTTACTTTCAATGGCATTTAATAAATCCTCATTAGAAATCAATGCTTCACTGTGAATTTTATTTAATTCTATATCCCCTAAAGCTTTATTTTGAATTAAAACATTTAGGTCTTCTTTGACATTAAAAATAACTTCTACTTGACCTTTAATTTTTTTAGAATTTTCTTTTGCTTTGACAGTTGCTTTGTTATTGTTTATCAAAACAACTTCTAAATCGTCTCCAATAGAAAGACCACTTATATTTTTTTGATTTTTTACAATTTTTTCAATGATTTTTTTGTCATTTGGTGCACTTTCAAAAGATCCTATATTTTTTTCAATAGTGCTGATATCTATTATTTCTGTTGGAGAAGCTTTTAAAGTGTAATTAAAACTTATTACAAATAAGATCAAAAGTAATAATGCACTTAAACAATAAATAAACCTTTGTTTTAAACAAGGTTTTTTTTGGTAAATATTTTTCAATGATTTTATTTTTGCTTTCTAATATCTTAATCTTTGCAAAATCCAAATGTACAAATTTGTAAAATGCAAAAAGTTTAAGATGAACTAAAGAATTTTAAACGAATTTATTACTAGCGGTTTTTTAAAATTTCTCGAATTCCTTTAAAATCCACTAATATTATAACTGAATCAAAACGAAAA
>NZ_JSWH01000049.1:0-1228 GCF_000803325.1 Chrysanthemum yellows phytoplasma | reverse complement strand
TTTTGAGTTATTATAATATTTTTGCACTTTTTACAACTAATATAAAAGTCAATATTTTTGAATAATCAAGTATTTTTAGTAGCTCAAATTAACAAATTACTAAAAATTGCCTTTTTCAAATTACAAAACAACAAAAAAATAAAAAAAAGTTAGCAAAAAATAACATAATATTAAAAAAAATGCTAAAATAAAATAGTAAGTATAATTTTTTTTAGTTTTGTCATCTTTTATTTTGGTTGTTAAAGCCCTATTTCACTAAGCTTTTAATTTTAAAAGTTTACTTTCATTTGTAAAGTTTGATTTAAAAAATAAAAAAATTAAAGCCATAAATTGTGCCATCCAACAAATACAGAAATAAAAGTTATCCAAAAAAATATTGGGAGGAAAAATATTAGCAAAATTTTAACCATCAATTAAACAACTATTTATAATAAATCAAATAATAATTTGAAATATTTTTTACAAAAAACTTATTATTTGCATTTTCATTTATTTGCTATCTATGCTATCTACACTTTTTACTAATTTTACCAAAAATATTTATTTCTTAATTCAAAAATAACTTTTTGACAATATTAACAATATTAAAATTAAAAAAGCTAAAATTAAAAAAATAAATTAAAAAAGAAAGAATGGAAAAAGGTTTTTTAAATGAGCAACTATATCAACAAATTGCGCCAAAAAATTGGGAAAGACCCTTTATTTTCTCCTGGGGCTTCCGTTATTGTTTATGAAAATAATAAATATTTATTGCAATTCCGCAAAGATTTTAATGTTTGGGGACTTCATGGTGGAGCAATGGAATTAGGAGAAACTGGAGCTGATGTTTGCGTAAGAGAACTAGAAGAAGAAACAGGTCTTAAAGCTTTAGAAATTCATCCCTTTCGTACCTATTGTGGAAAACATTTTGTTATCAATTATCCTAACGGAGATGTTGTCTATCCAGTTGTTATGGCTTTTTTAGTAACTAAAACACAAGGAAAATTAAGCCCACAAGATGATGAAGTTGCTGAACTAAAATGGTTTGATGAGGCCTCTTTGCCAATAGATGCTATGATGGAAATTGACAAAACCTTTTTAAAAGATTTTTTACAACACAAAAACCAAACCCAACCTCAAACATACAAAACTAAATTTTGTCAGGCAAAATGTCTTTGCTAAGAAAAAAATTAAAATATATTCCAAATTATTACATTCAAAATAATTATAAATTGAAATAATTATAAAT
>NZ_JSWH01000048.1:0-2200 GCF_000803325.1 Chrysanthemum yellows phytoplasma | reverse complement strand
TCCCTCATCCTCTACCAAACAATTACTATCTTTTTTATTCTTTTTTTATAGAAAAACAATAATTTTATTGCCAAAATAGCTCAATAGGTAGAGCAACTGATTTGTAATCAGTAGGTTACGGGTTCGATTCCTGTTTTTGGCACCACTTTATTGTCCCGTTAGCTCAGCTGGTAGAGCACTTGACTTTTAATCAAGGTGTCGAAGGTTCGACTCCTTCACGGGATACCACTTTTTATTAATCTTTCTTTTTCTTTTTCTTTTTTTATTTTTATACAAAATACGAAAAATGTTTATATGTTTGCCTGGATGGTGGAATCGGTAGACACGTGGGACTTAAAATCCCATGGTTTATAGCCGTGTCGGTTCAAGTCCGACTCCAGGTACCATTTTGGGGCTTTAGCTCAGCTGGAAGAGCATCTGTCTTGCACACAGAAGGTCAGCGGTTCGATCCCGCTAAGCTCCACCATAAAAACATTAACATTAATATATTAATCTTAAAATGATGGCGGTGTAGCTCAGCTGGCGAGAGTGTACGGTTCATACCCGTGAGGTCGAGGGTTCGAATCCCTCTGCCGCTACCATGGACCTGTAGCTCAGCTGGTCAGAGCTACCGGCTCATAACCGGTTGGTCGTAGGTTCGAATCCTACCGGGTCCACCATTTTTTTGGAGGAATACCCAAGTCCGGTTGAAGGGGTCAGTCTTGAAAACTGAGAGGTCCGAAAGGACGCGGGGGTTCGAATCCCTCTTCCTCCGCCATCAATTAAATATTATACCGCGGGGTAGAGCAGTTTGGTAGCTCGTCGGGCTCATAATCCGAAGGTCATAGGTTCGAATCCTATCCCCGCAACCAAAATTGGTCCGGTGGTGTAGTGGTTAACATGCTTGCCTGTCACGCAGGAGATCGCGGGTTCAAGTCCCGTCCGGACCGCCATAGGCTCTGTAGCTCAGTCGGTAGAGCAGTGGCCTGAAGAGCCTCGTGTCGACAGTTCGATTCTGTCCGGAGCCACCATATTATTTTCTGATTTTATTTTTTTAACTATATCTTTCTTAAGCCAAATAAACAAATGAGTAGCCCCAAAAAGGCTACTTTTATCTTTTTATATTGTCTTTTATTAAATATTATAACTATTTTAAAATTATTTCCATATGAGACTACAGAATATAAAATTAAAACCACCTTTTGGGGTGGTTTTTTTATTAATATAAATTATAAATACAACTTAAAATTAACATTCGTCTACATTTTTGATTTGTTCCAAATGTCCTAAAAGTTCATTTTTTATTTTATCTATTTGTTTGATTGTTTTTTCTATTATTTCTTTAGTCTTAGGTTCTTTGGTTTGTTTTTCTAAATTTTCCAAATATGAAGGAAAATCTTGTAGATAAAAAAGTAGATCATTTTTACTTCCCATATAATATGGATTTGCATTCAGGACACAACTAAAATTATTAATTTCTTCTTGCTTTTGTATTAGAAAGTTATATAAATGGTTACATATAGTTTCGGTTTACACATCATTACAAAACAATTATTAGTGGCAAAAATAGTTTCATTGTGATAACAAATATTTTTTTGTTTTCCTCCTCTTGTAATTTTTACGCTATAAGATCCTGTATTATATTTATTACAATATTCCTTTTTTTGTCCTTTTCCTCCATGGGTCCATAAGTATTTGCCAGATGGTTCAGTTTTTTGATGTTCTCCGTGAATATTTTTAATTGTAAAATATTTTTGCAAAGAAATGTTACTTAAAAAAAATTTAATATATTGTTCAAAAAAAATTCTAAATCTTTGGTTTTAATATTTTTACCTTTTTTATTTAAGTTTTTTAAATTTTTAATGCCTTTTTGATTTTTTTGTAATAATTTATATAAAGTTTGATATTCTAAATCTTTTATATTTTTTGTATTTATAATAAAACAATTACTCAATGCCCAAAAAGTTTTTTCGTGATAATGAACATATCCGCTATCTCTTCCTATGGTTATAGTTCCTGCGTTTTGATTTGCTCTTTCACTTTTACCTTTTGAATATGTTTTTTTATTTCCTCCTATTATTGGGTATTTACCATTTGGACTTTTAGGAGGTTTTTTCTCTCCAGAATCAATTTTTATGAATTTATTTTTTTTATATTTGTTTTATTAGAAGACATTTTTTACCTCTCTTTTATGATTGAACTTTTTATAAATATATCTACA
>NZ_JSWH01000047.1:0-1365 GCF_000803325.1 Chrysanthemum yellows phytoplasma | reverse complement strand
TTTATCATTTTCAACAATAACAAATTTTTTATTCATCAAATCAGCATCTAAAACAGCAACATTATTACCTAATTTATCTTTACGCAATATTTTAATTTTAGATGCATAAGCACTACATTCCATAACACCATCTAGATCAAAGGCATTAGATTTATTTCTCCAAGCCAACAACTTAAATAAATTAGCTACTACAGGACGTTTAACTTCTTCTTTTATTTCTTGTCTAGAATAATAATGACGATTAGTATTTCTTCCTTCTTTAGAAGATTCTAATAATTTAATATCATTTTCCCCAGCAAAAAGACAAACATAATAAACTTGAGGTATTCCTGGAGCAAAGATTTGAAAAGCTCTACTCAATAAATAAGCATCGTCATCATTTCCTAAAGCAGAATAATAAGTAAAATTAATTTGATAAATATCTAAATTATTATAAAGAGATGAAGAATATACTTTTTTAACATTAGCACCTTGTTTATATAATTGTTCAGAAGTATACTTAATTTCTTTATCAGTTAAAATATCATAAACATCAATTACTCCAATACCATCATGAGTATCTAAGGTAGTAAATTGTTTCATTGGAGATTTTTTCAACCACTCCACTAAACGTTGAGGATTTTTAGAATAAAGAGTATAAAGAACAACAAGAGGAAGAGCAAAATCATAAATAAAGTATCCATGCTCACTAATCTTATGTGAAATACTATGATTTTCATGAATTTCTGGTAATAATTCTACATCCAAAGGCTTTAATACATCTCTTACTTCATCAAGTAATTGCCATATATCAGGTTCTACAAAAAAAACTAGTATCAGCTTTTTTACAAGCATAAGCAAAAGCATCAAGACGAATAATACTTGCACCTTGTTTTACCATATTAGTTAAAGTAGTTTTAATAAATTCTTTAACAATAGGCTCTTTAACATTAAGATCAATTTGATCGGTGCCAAAAGTATTCCAAAGATGTTCAGTAGTACCATCATCAAATTCAATTAAATGAGTAGGAGCTTTATCTTTACGTTTATAAATAGAATCTACATCTTGTTTGAGTTGGTCTATTAGGTCCTACTTGTTGCCAAAACTTTTCCCAACGTAGAAAAAAAATCTTTATACTGAGAATTATTATGATTCTTTTTAAAATCTTGATACATCAAAGACTTAGATGAAAGATGATTAATCATAAAATCAAACATTAAATAATAACCACTATCACTTAATTCTTGAATATCTTTCCAATCTCCAAAAAGAGGATCAACTTTGTCGTATTGCTTTGGTGAAAACCCCCTATCGCTTGTTGAAGGAAAAAGGGCAATAAATGGATTCCTCCTACAACATCTTTAATATCTTCTTTTAAAACAAAC
>NZ_JSWH01000046.1:0-1607 GCF_000803325.1 Chrysanthemum yellows phytoplasma | reverse complement strand
ATACAAATGTTTCAAAAAAAGCTTTTACTAATCCTTTGTCTTCTTCATCATCAAAATTTTCTAAAACTTGTTCTTTAACATACTCTTTTACTAATTGTAAAACTAATTTTTTAGCTGATTTTGGGAGTTTTTCTTTTGTGTTTAGTTCTTCAACTTGATCTTTAAATACTTTTTTGTCTCTGTCGTCTTGCAATAATAATTCATTAGTTGTATTTGAAAGTAATTTTTTAACTGCTTCGCTAAATTTCTCTGTCATTTCATCTGTATCAAGTTCTTCTTTTTGTACTTTTTTAACTTCAAAGGTTGCCTCTTTAACTAATTCTTTAACTGTTTTTGGAAGTTTTTCTGATGAATTTACTTTTCTCTTAAATGGAGATAAATTTTCTTTAACTTTTTCTTGATCTTCTTTATTAAAGAATTTATTAACTTCTTCATCAAGTAATTTAACAACTAAATCTGTGTCTTTTGGTTTGCCTTTTTCAGATGCTTTAGTATGATAATTTTCTACTTCATCCAAAACAAATAAAGTTGCTTTTTCCTTAAATAATTTTTTAACTGGGGCTACAACTAAATTATTAACTTCTTCATCCAATAATACTTTTACTGTTTCTTGTAATGCTTCTTGTAATCCATTTTCTTGAAGTTTAGTCTGAAATTTTTCATCAGCCATTAATTTATTTACTACTTTTACAACATCTTCTTCTTGAACTAATTTATAAGCTTCTAATTTATAATTTTGTAATTCATTTTCGGCTGCATGGTCTTCTTCGGGAACTGGAACTGTTGAAAAACTTACTGCTTCTCCGTTTTCATATGTCCATTTAACATCAAAAGTACATTCTTTACTATTAGCTACAAATTGCCAATTAACGGAACCATCGCATTAAAATATTTTTTTCTTTTAGGTAATTTATCTTTATTATATTCACAATCATAAGTATTTTTATGAGCCCAATCAACTTTTAATTGATCATCTTCTAATGTGTAATGTCTTTTTCTGTTGAAATCTCCATCATCAAATCCTTCTTGATCGTAAAAATAATGGCAAGTTGATTCATTTTGATAATCAACTTTCTTGTCTGCTTCTGAAGTACTTTCAGGTGCAAAATATAGTTCTTTTGTTTGATTGTTATTTTCATAAAAAGCTGCGTCCCAAGTATCTTCATGACCCCACAAAAGATTGTTTTGTGCATCATAAGCTCTACTTGTAAGCAAAAGTAAATTATTTGGTGTTTCAGTTGCAGTTTTTACAAATTTAACATCACCGTCCCATTTAGTTAAAGTGTGATCAGGGGTATTAAATACTGGACCCCACATTACTTCTTGATTTTCTTTTCTTGTTTTTACTTCATCTTCTAAATATGGGTCTTCTGGATCAAATTCTAAAGCCTTCACTTGTGTAGCTAAATTAAAAAAATGTATAAAAAAGAGAGTTGAAAAAACTAATAAAAAATAAAATTTAGATAATTTTAAATTATTAAATGATTTAGATTGTTTGCTTGAATTATTCATTTGCAATTTTTTTCTCCTATCATATTATTTTTTTTGCTAATGATTATCTTTTTTTTGTTATTAAATATTATTATTAATGTTGTTAAAATTATTAT
>NZ_JSWH01000045.1:0-1148 GCF_000803325.1 Chrysanthemum yellows phytoplasma | reverse complement strand
CTTTAAATAACAATGCAAAGCATGTTAAAATTTTAAAAACAGAAAGAAAAATTTGAAAAAACTACCAAACAAAAGACATATAATAAACCATTCATATTTTTTAGGAATTTGTTCTTTTACAAAACGATCGAGATTTTCTAAAGTAATAGTCCACATTAAAATACCTATAATTAAATTAAAAAAAGACCACAATAAAGAAGCAAAAATAGTCCATGGATTTTATAAATTGATACCCAAACCAAATAAAGCTAATAATATTGTACCAAAAAAAAGAAATCATAAAAAGGATTTTGGTTTGCAAACGAAATTGAGGACTAAATTGAGTTTTTTTAATATTATATAAATAAGTGGCAAAAGCAACAATTAAGGAAGTTGCTATAATAGGGATTATTATCAAAACCAAAGACAAAGATTTTAAAAAAGGATCATTATTTAATTCCAAGAGAGTAGGGGCAAAACCTATAAAAATAAAACCTGAAACTAAAGCAAATAATGAAATCCCAAATTTTCATAAAGGATTGAAAAGATAAAGCCCAATGCCTACAAGAAATGATGAAATTGCTAAAAATCAAACCCCAGGGCACCATTAAGATACCAAAATAAAGTTTTATTTTAGCATCTATATTATTTACTTTTAATAAATCATCAATAGCAAGTTGACAAAATGCAGAGATATCAATAATATAAATTTTTAATTTTAAAGATTTAATAAATTCTAAATATTTATAAATATTAGATTCGGTTTTGAAAAAAAGATAAGCAGATAAGCCACCAAATACAAAAACACATCATAAAATAAAAAAATTAATAAAAACAGTATTATGAGTTACTAATTTGATTTTTTTACTTAATTGGTAATTTTTTTTGATTTTTAATTTCTTCAATTTTTTCTTGTACTAAAAAAGTAATATCGTCATCAGGATTACGTGGTTTTAATATTTTTTTTACTCTTTTAGAAGGATTAATTAAGTATTCAAAAAAGCCCATATTAAATACCTCTTTTTTAGAATTTATAAGTTGTTTGTTTTCTAAAATAAATTTATGGCGAAAATGATTTAGGTTTGGGTTTGATTTGAAAGTTATATATTTGGAATAAAATAAGTTATTTTCTTTGGGATAGATTAGTGCAACAAAATAAAGGATAAGAA
>NZ_JSWH01000044.1:0-2050 GCF_000803325.1 Chrysanthemum yellows phytoplasma | reverse complement strand
GTTAGCCTTTTAATAATAACAAATAAATTATAACTAAATATCTTATATTATATAGTTTAAACTTGTCTTACTTTTTCCATTTTTTTCAAAAAGAAAATAACAGTTCCTACAATAATCAAATAAATAATAGAAGAAATATAATAAGGTTTAGGGCTTGCAACACTACTATACAAAGCATTAGAAGCACAAGCAATATCAATAATTCCACCTAACATACTAAAAACAACACAATCTTTTAAATTAATAATAAACTCATTTAAAATAGGAGTTTGTGATCTTTTAATAGCTTGGGGCAAAACAATATAGCGCATTGTTTGAGTATGTGTCATTCCCAAAGACAAGGAAGCCTCAATTTGTCCTTTATCCAAAAAGGAAATATTTTTAGTAATAATTTCTGAAATATAGCCCATAGTATTTAAAATAATTACCATATAAGCAGCAAACATTGGAGTATACCAAGTAGCATTTTGGAAAAAAGCAAACTCTTTTAAGAAAAAATAACTCACAAAAGCTTGCACTAACATAGGAGTACTTTTAATAATCCATATATAAAAATTAATAATTCTACATCCTATTTGATGCAAATAATAAATTAAAAAATGACTTTTCTTTTTGGTAATATTTAACACTTGGAAAAGAACTAACAATAAAGATAAGACAAATCCTCCAAAAGTGCCATAAATCCCAAATTTAAGAGTTGTTAAAATCCCTCTTTTATAAAGAGAAAAGTTATTTTTAAAAATAGACCATATATTTAATGTATCTTTTTCTGAGGTTTGTTTATACATGAATTCTTTTCTTTTATCTGAGGTAAGTTCTTTTGTTAAAAAATCTTCAATGTCTTCTTTGGTAATTTGTTTGTTGTTAATAATTTCTTTGTTAATGTCTTTTTGTTTTTGAAATCCAATAGCAAGTATTCCAGCGGCTTGTTTTATTTCTTTATATAAAGCTGTTTCTTTATCTTTTTCGATGATTTGAGCTTGTTTTATTTTATTATCTAAAATTATTTCTTTTTTCATTTCTATTTTATCTAAATTATTATGAGTTTGTAAATGTTTTTGGGCAACAGTTGCATCAGCTAAATAAAAATATTTGGAATCTGTTTGAACTTTTTCAGCTTGAACATCAAAATTGTCAATTCCTTCTACTTCATTTCCTTTTAATGTTTTTGCTATTTGTTCGTAAAAAGTTCCTCGTTGATATAACATTTTTCCAGGTAATTGAATTTTGTCATTAACTATAAATTCACCCTTATTAGGATTATTTTTATTTATAACAATAACATAAAATTGATCTTCATCATAATAAGAATTATCAGTAAAATCAATTTGGTCTTGTCTTTCTTTTGTTTTACTCATCCCTGCAATAATTAAATCAATATCTCCATTTTGACAAGCAGGAATTAAACTATCAAAATCTATTTTTTTAATTACTAATTTAATTTTTTTATCATACTTTGCATTTAAATAATCAACTAATTCTTTAGCTACTAAAACATCATATCCAGCAACTAAAATATCACTTTCTTTACCATTTATTGTTAAAGGATGCAAGTCTTTTTTATCTTTATTATTAGAAAGATAATTATAAGGTTTATAATTGCATTCCATTCCTACAACTAAAGTATTTTCATCTTTGTTTTTAGTATTTTGAGGATAAAAATCATCATATAATAAAAAAGATACAATAATAGTTAAAATTGTTAAAAAAAGATATTTAGCTTTAAAATAATTATTAATTCTTGAAAAAGATAACGTTAGCAAATGATTTTCCTTCCTATAAAACAAAAAACCTTCTTAAAAGAAGGTTTGAGAGAGACTTGATTAAAGCGCCTTTACTGTTAAAACAGCAAGAATATTATAGATATTTTCTATAATCTCATAATAAATTATTGCCATAATTATTATTCGGCGATGGTTACCTTTCTTATGCTTCACAGAATGCCTTCTTCACATAATACTCTTTTACACCGCTACCTCTTTTTGATTTTATATAAAATTTTATTTAGTAATCGAAACATATAATAAGAATTTATTATATAGTAAATTAT
>NZ_JSWH01000043.1:0-1296 GCF_000803325.1 Chrysanthemum yellows phytoplasma | reverse complement strand
ATAAATAATCATATAATAAAAAGAATAAAATAACCAATAAATAAGAAAGGATGAAATATGTTTGCTTTAGAATTTAATTATACTGTTGTTAAAGTGCTTTTAGCAGCTAGTTTTTTAGGATTTACATCAGGTATTTTAGGTGTTTTTATTATCCTGAAAAAACAAGCCTTAATTGGAGATGCTCTTTCTCATACCGCTTTGCCAGGAATTGCCTTAGTTTATCTTTTTGCTCGTAGTACAGATATTTGGGTTTTGTGGCTGGGTGCTATTCTTGCCTCGTTTGTTACTTTGCTTTTGATGGAACTTATTAAAAAATATTCCAAAATTAAATCAGATACAGTCTTATCGTTAGTGCTTGCTTCTTTTTTTGGTCTTGGCAACGTTTTGATTGCCATTGCTCAAAATACTGGTGAGGATAACAAAATAGCTACTTTGGAAAAATTTATCTTAGGGCAAATTGCTTTAGTAACTGAACTAGATATGATTTCTACTGGCATTATGGCTTTAATTACTTTAGTTGTGGTAGTTGGCTTGTGGAAAGAATTCAAAATTTATATTTTTGATGATAAGTTTGCCCAAAGTGTAGGATTTAACACTAAAATTATGACTTTTATTCTTAATTTCTTATTAATTGGAGTAGTAGTTATTAGTTTAAAAATTATTGGTATTATTTTGACAAGTGCCTTTTTAATTATGCCAGGAGTAATTGCTCGTCAATTTAGTGATAGATTTGTTACTAATGTTATTGTTGCTTCCATTGTTACTTTCTTTTCTAGTTTAATTGGAGTTTTTATAAGCAATAGTGTACAAGATATGCCAACAGGACCAATTATTATTGTTATTACTACTTTATTTATTGCTTTGTCCTTGCTATTTTCTCCTAAATATGGAGTTATTAGTAGATATGTGCAAAAAATTAAATATCAAAAAAAGATTAAAAAATTTCGTCAACTTATTCATCTTTATTACGAACAAGAAGAAACTCATACTTTGAGTTTGCCAATAATTCAAATAGAAAGTTTTTTATGGAAGGAAAAATATTTAATGTTACAAAATCAAAAAGCCCAATTAACACCTAAAGGAATTAAATTAGTTGAAAATTTAATTGATGGTATTGTTTAATGATAAGTTTTATAAATAATGTTGTTGGTGGCTTTGAACTAGATGTTTTTTTAGTTATTTTATTTTGTTCTTTGACTTTGGCTAGTTTAGGAGTTTTTTTAGTATTGAAAAAGTCTTCTATGGTAGTTGATGCTATTAGTCATAGTGTTTTATTAGGAATAGTTGTAGCTTTTT
>NZ_JSWH01000042.1:0-2301 GCF_000803325.1 Chrysanthemum yellows phytoplasma | reverse complement strand
TTGTAATAATTTATTTTTGTGGATTTCTTTTTCTATTATTTTTTCTATTTTTTTCATGATTTAAATATCGTTTCCCTTTTTTATATCATATACATAATCATTATAACTTTAAATGATTATATTTATTTAAAAAAGGGGGTCTCGCGCAACTGGGGGATTTTTATTTTTCTTTTTCTTTTGTTTGTGCTTTCTTTTAATTTTTGTTAGCGCTTCAGCGCGTTAGGGGATGGTTTTGGTTAATTTTTAAAACATCTCTCTTTAATAATGGAAAGGGAAAAAGGGAGTTATTTATATATCGAAAAATAATAATGATAGATAAAAGATACAACGATAATTAAAATTAATAAATCAAATGATAGTAAAACGATGAGTTAAAATAAGTTTATTTATTTTATGTTTTTTATTTTGTTAAATTACTTTTATAATTAGGATGTGTTTTTTAACCCAATAACCTACTTTTCTTTTGATTAAAAATGCTTTGATGTGTTTTAAATCTTCTAATTGATAATAAATAATGTTTGCTTCTTTGTTATAGTTTGTTTTTATAGGGTTGTTATAATTATCTACTTTTTTTGTCATCTAATTTATATAATTTTAAAGTATCTAACTTGTCTATGTTTATTTTGCTAATCAATTCTTTAATATAGTCTTTTTGTTCGTTAAGATAATTAATTTGGAAGATAGGGAAATGCGTTTTAAAGGTATTATTTTGGCTTTTTGGGGGTGTTATGGGGTTGGTGAGGATTTGCGTAGGCGATAAAATCATAACCTAAATCTTCGTAATTAGCTAATGATTTTATTAATCCTAAAACCCCTTCTTGGTATAAATCCTCTTTAGTTAAAAATTTAGGGTAATATTTAAATTGATAAACTAGTTTTTTTACTAAAGGTAAATGAAGTTCGATTAATTGATCTCGAATTTCTAAATTCTTTTTATTTTTTAAAAAATCTTTAAATAATTTTTCTCTTAACATTTAATTCCTTTCTAAAAACATCTTTAGAAAAGATATGAAATTATTTTTTTAATCTTTGAAAATAAAAAAAGACTAACTTAATAGTTAGCCTTAAAGAGTTTTTAAAAAGCAAAAAGTGTCTAAACTTTTGGAACACCTCAATGGTTAATATTATAATATTAGATATCAAAAAAACAAAACAAAATCATATATAATTTTAACGTTTTTTTGAATTAAAAATTAAAACTTAAAACTTGTTTTTGGTAATTTTGTAATTTTTTAATAGCTTTCTCTATATCTTTTTTATTTATTAAGTAAGAAATCAAAACAGACATCTTATATTTATTTGATTTTTTTAATTCATCTACATTTAATTTTGATAAAAATTTTTCTTTTTCTATTTTTTCTATTATGAATTTTAATTGTTTTTCTGTACCAGGTTCGTTTGTCCAATTCATTTTTATATAATTTGTATTATTATCTTCATTTTCGTTAAGCCAATCATTAGCGCTTGCAAAACAATTTATTTTTGAGCCTATATTTAAAATCTTTATGCACTTTTCTTTATACGTTGTTTTTTTCTTTTTTATTTTTGGTTGCAAACCTCCAAAAGAATACCAAATATCTTTTATTTGTTTGATTACAGCAAAAGAATTAAAACCACTAGCCATAATATTTTCATCAAAATTAATCCATCTAAATGATGTATTTTTTTCTTGATCAAAAGGAGGTAATGGTATTTCTTTTAACAAAAAATTATCCTCTTTAATGATTATTTTTTTATTTGTATTTCCTCTTTCTATAGATTCATATTGATATTTATCACAAAATAAAGGTCTTTTGTTTTTTTGAGGATTTAAATCTTTTTTTATTTCAAATATGTTTTTTAAATGTTTTTTTATAGAATTACCAAAATCTATCACAACACAATTTTCTTTAATAATGTTAGGATGTATATTAGGATCAACAATACGTAACCCTCTTCCTATCATTTGTTTTAAAGTTAATGGACAAGAATTAGGGCGCAAAAGCAAAACACAAGATACAATTGGACAATCCCATCCTTCTATTAAAATAGCAACATTAATTATAACTTGTATTTTACCTGTTTCGAAATCATTTAAAATTTTTTGTCGTTCTTGATCATTTAACTCATAATCAATCATTTCAGTTTTGATATTTTTATCTTTAAAAAAATTGGTTATGTTTTGGGCATGTTCTATATTGGAACAAAAAACAACAGTTTGACGTTTGTTAGCATACTTATACCAATTTTGAAAAATAGCTTGCTTGGAGGGTTCTGTGGTTATAATGTCTTCCAATTGTTTTTTTTCATAATAATTATTTT
>NZ_JSWH01000041.1:0-1880 GCF_000803325.1 Chrysanthemum yellows phytoplasma | reverse complement strand
TAAGTATAATTTTTTTAATTACAAAAACTTTTATTAATAAAAAATATAATCCCAAAAGAGGTAATAAAATGAAACAGAATAAAAATTTAATTATTAGTTTAGTTGTTGGTGCTTTTGTAATTTTAGGCATAATAGGAGGAATTGTATGGTGGCAACTAACAAAAGATAAAACAACTACTCAAACCACCCCAACCGAAGAAATTGCATTAAATGGCGATTTAGTAGTAGGAATGGAACTTGAATACGCTCCTTTAGAATGGGTTACTATGGGAAACAACGAACAATACAAAGACCAAATACATCCTATTCAAGGAAAAAAAAATGGATTTGCTTGTGGTTATAATGTAGCAATTGCTAAAAAATTAGCTAAAAAGTTAAGTAAAAAATTAATTATTAAAAAAATAGATTTTGATGGATTATTTAATGCTTTAACAAGTAATGAAGTAGATTTAGTTATTGCAGGACATACCAAAACCCCTGAAAGAGAAGAAACAGTTGCTTTTTCAGACCCTTATCATTTTGGATCAGTTAAAGTTATCTTACACAAAGATTTAGAAGTAAACAATCTTGCAGATTTAAAAGAAAAAAAAATAGCTTACCAAAAAGATTCTGCACACGAAAAAAAAGCAAAAATGATAAGCGATCATCCTCAAGAATTACAAGATTTAAATGCTTTTAATTTAGGATTGCTAGCAAAAACAATTGATGGTTATATTTTAGAATCTGATTTTGCAGAATTATTTATATCAAAAAATCCAAAATTAGCAAAATCAGTTCCAAACATCGATAACCAATTAATGGAAAAAATCAAAGAATATTATTACTCAAACCCTCAACTTACAAAAGAAGAATGCCAAACTTTCCAAAACACCAAACAATCACATATAGCAATCAAAAAAGAAAATGAAAAATTAACAAAAGAGGTCAATAAAGCATTAGAAGAACTACATTTTACACAAGATAACCAAACAACTCAAGCATTAAAATTAAAAGCTGTTCAATATGCAAAAGATGAAAATGCTAATTTATAATAATGTCAAATATTTTTAATTGGTTTAATTTATTAAAAAGATTATTAAAAATATATTATCCATTATATAAAGAAGGCTTTGAAACCACATTTAAAATTGCTTTCTTTGGTACCATAGGAGCTTTTATAGTATCTTTATGTGTGCTTTATATTAAAGGAATCATAACTCTTAATAAACATACAAAAATGAGTTTAAAAAAACAATATTTCTTTAAAATACTTGATAAAAGCATTAATGTTTATATTTTTATTATTAAAAGTATTCCTATGATGTTGCAAGCAATGTTTTTTCATTTCGGACTCAAAGGAACTGGTTATTTTAAATGGTTAACTCCATTGCAATCTGGTTTATTTGTAATTATTTTTAACTCAGCTGCTTATCTTGCTGAAGTTATGATTAAAAATATGGAATTTTTTGACTCTGGACAAATTGAAGCATCATTATCTTTGGGGATGACACAAACACAAACCTTTAAAAAGGTTGTGTGTCCCCAAGTTGTCCGTAAATCTTTATTAAGAATTTCTAATGAATTTATTGTTAATATCAAAGATAGTAGTGTTTTTGGAGTTATTGGCATAAATGAACTTTATAATGCAGGAAGCACAGTAAACGCATCTGTTGCAAGTGCAAATGCAAAAATATTGGCTTTAATAGTGCCTGTCTTTGTTTATTTAGTTTTGGTGTTATTAGTTTCTTTGTTATTGAAAAAAATAGAAAAAATAAATGATAGAAAATAAAATTATGTACAAAAACATAATTTTATTTTTCCATTTGTTTATATAATATTAATGGTGAAAGTGTAATTTAAAAAAGTATATAAATATTATTAAATATTTTGCTTTAATAAAA
>NZ_JSWH01000040.1:0-1668 GCF_000803325.1 Chrysanthemum yellows phytoplasma | reverse complement strand
CTTTGAGGATTTAAATAAAGAAACTATCTTCACTACTTTAATTGCTTTTTTTTGTCCAAAACAATGATTTTATAGTATAATATTTGTTGTATGTTTGTTTGAGTAGCTCAGCTGGATAGAGCAACGGCCTTCTAAGCCGTCGGTCGGGGGTTCGAATCCCTTCTCAAACGCCAGTTTATCTTTTATTTTTTGCACCATTTCCCTTAATTTAGTAATTTAGCACTTAGGCATTTATATTTATTTTTAATATTTATTTTTTTTGTCCCAAACATTTTCACAAATTTTTATTTTATGTATGTTATTTGTTTTTCAAATAAGAAATAAATATTAAAAATATTTAAAGAACAAATCTCAATAATAACCCTTTTTTTATTTTTGTTTTGTTTTTTATTTTTTGTATTTTTTTATATCAACTTTAATGCATCAAAAAGCTAAAAGACATTAAAAAAGAAAAAAAGAAAAAGGAATAACAAAATAAATGCCTCAAGATCAAATTGTTTTTTTATTAATCTTAACTTTATCCGTTATTTTGATTCTTATTTTGGGTGGTGTAACTTTCATTATTTATTTTTTTGTTGCCAAACCGAAAAAAACGCAAGTCAATATCCAAGATTTTGTGAAACAAGCTTTTTTAGAGTCAGAATCTAGGGTTATTTGTCGTTTGGATGATAAAATTAACAATTTAACTCATCAAAGTCAAGATAGTTTAACTAAAGAAATTAAAGATACTCGCCAACATTTAACAATTAATCTGGAAAATTCTTTAAAAGTTTTAAGAGAACAAAATGCAAGTGGTTTTCAAGAAGTGCAAAACATTCATAAATTATTGTGCCAAAACGATAAAACAGGACAAGCTGGAGAATTTTTGTTGGCACGCGTTTTGGAAAATGTTTCTCATTTTAAAGATAAATTAGTTTTTGAAAAACAATATTTAATGAAAAAAACAAACAATAACGGCAATCGTCTTAAAGTTGATGTGATGTGTAAAGGTTATGGTAAATTTGTTCAAATTCCTATTGATTCGAAGTTTCCTACCACAGATTTTCTAGCCTATATTAACGCCACTTTCAACCAAACAGAATTAAAGAGTCGCTTTTTATTTCACGTTAAAGAAAGAATTAAAGAAGTTCAAAAATACGTCAGCAAAGAAGACAACTGCCCTTATGCCATTATGTTTATTCCTTCTGAAAGTATTTTTGCCCAAATTAATTGCGATCATGAAATAATATCATATGCTTTTAAACGCAATGTTATCATTACAAGTCCTTCGATTTTACTTGCTATTCTTAATTCAGTTGATTATTATTTTCAAATTTTCGAAAGTGTTCAAAACAACGAAGAAAAACTTGAATGTATTGAAAATGTGCTACAAGCGATGAAAAATTTTGATAAAGTCTTTATTTATGATTTGAAAGCGGCTTTGGAAAAAGTTCTCAAAGTGATTGAAGATATTCAAAAAAAAGAAAAAACCTTAGAGCAACGTTATCAAAAATTGTTAGAAGTTCGCAAAAAAGAAAATAACAATTCCAAAAACAACATCAAAAATGAAAAGATAGATTTTTAAATCATTATTTTAACATTATTTTGCAAATACTTTTTTGAGTTATTATATAATATTTACGGATACTATTTTTTTTTATTTAGTATCTTATATATTTCATTAATTAA
>NZ_JSWH01000039.1:0-1530 GCF_000803325.1 Chrysanthemum yellows phytoplasma | reverse complement strand
TTTTATTGTTTTAAATATTATTTTATTTTTAGGTGGGTTTTTGTTAATTGTAAAAACATATAAAATTAAACAATTTAAAGATAAAGAAGTAGAAATAAAAGTAAAATAAAAAATAAGAAAAAAAGTAGGATATACTTTAAAACATTTAATTGAAAAAGGTCTTTCTTATAAACAAATTTTAGAACAATTAAAAACATTGTTTGGTGCTTTTGATCTTAAATATATTAAAAATAATGAAGGAAAACAAATATACACTATAAGTTATTTAAGACAAAAAGGGGATTATGAAGACAAAGAATTGGTAAAAGAAGGTTTTAATGTAGAAGATTTTAAAGAAATTGGTTACCAACTTCCTCAATTAATAGAAATTTTTAGTTTAAAAAAATTAAATAAATCAGGTTATAGTTTGGAAGAAATAAAAAATTTAGATCCTCAAACAGAAAGTTTTTTTTATTTAAAACAATTTAGTGCAAGAGATTTAAAAGATAAAGTTGGTTTTACTTTGCAAGAAATGCAATTATATAATTATAATCTGAAAGATTTTGCCAAAGGTGGCATTAGCATACAAGAAATAAAAGAAACACCAATATATATAAATCCTCCTAAATTAAAATAAACAGGTTTTACTTTTCAACAAATTAAAGAAGCGGGATATACACTTGATGATTTAGGATACAAATATGAAACACCAAATCCATTGCAAAATGAAACATTTATTCCTTTTCAAGAATTAAAAGATGCAGGTTATGATGCAAAAGATTTTAAAAATGCTAAATATCCAGCACAATATTTGAAAAATAATGGTTTTTCTTTGAAAGAATTAATGAATGCTGAATATAGATCATTTGATTTGAAAATAGCTGGATATATATTAGAAGAAATTAAAGAGTGTTTGACAAACCATCCAAATTCTTATTATAATATACAAAATATAGAACAAAATTATTATACTGAAAATGTTCATAATTAGATTTTAATTATATAATCCGTACTATCTTGTTTTTTATCATGTTATAATGGTGGTAATAAATAATTTTGGTTTTTCCAAAACCAAAACTTTAATTCTTTTACCTGTGTATTTTATTAGAAACTAATCATTATAACTTTTTTTGTAAAAAAGTGCTCAGCAATTCTAAATTTATTTCTATTTTGGTTATTATAGGTAATTTATTGACAAAAAAAGATTATCTTAATTGATAGTCTTTTTTAATATTATTCATTTTTTTACCAACTAAAAAGAAAGTAGTTTCTACTAAAATAATTGCAATTATTCCATCCATTATATAATGTTGTTTTAAAACAAAAGTAGAAATAAAAACTAAAATAGCATAAAATAATTGTCCATAATTTAATATTTTAGGGATTTTCTTTTTATTTTTTTGGCGAAAACCAATATAACATAACCAACTTAAACTAACATGAAAACTTGGTAAATTATTAAGATGAAGATAATCATATTTATATAAATTTTGAATTAAAAAATCTACAAAACTTTTTTTTCCTTAAATAAAAACTTATCCAACATTTGAA
>NZ_JSWH01000038.1:0-2609 GCF_000803325.1 Chrysanthemum yellows phytoplasma | reverse complement strand
TTTTATTGCTAAAAACTATTATTAATAATAAAGATAAATAAAAAAAACTAGGTTAAAAAACCTAGCTTTTTAAATAATGATTAAATAAGATTATTTATTTTTTTTGTTTTTTTTAACAAAGAAAAACACACCACCAGCAACGGCAGCAACAACTACAACAGCTACTAATGTTAAGAACCACGCTATTTTGTACCAAGGTGTTTTAGCTACAGTAAATTCAAAGACAACTTGTCCTGAAACAGTAGTTTTACCATCTACAGCTTTAACAGTAACTTTATTAGCATTGTCGTCTTTACCAACTGTGAAAGTTACGTCGTCTTTGTTTACAGTTGCAGGAACTTTAGCTCCAGCTTCTTTTAAAGCTTTTAAACCAGCTTCTGCATCTACTTTGCCATCTTTAACTGTAAGTGTAAGTTTTTTGTCTGTGCCTAAAGTTAATTTATTTAATTCACATACGCCTACTAAAATTAATTGTTTTGAAACTGATAAAGCTTTTCCAGCATCACCATCTGCAGGTGAAACTGTTACTTTATTATCAGCAACCACTACTTTTACAGAATCTTTTGTTACTTTTTCATTCAATGAAGTGTTTTGAACTTTCCATTGTTTAACAACTTTTTCTGCATCAGCTGCATCAGCAGCAGTAAGTTCAAGAGCGTCTTTACATTCTAAAGTGTTTAAATCTAGTTTATCATCAGCAAAAACTTGAACGCCAACAAACATTAAAGCAACAGCAGCAAATAAAACTAAAACTTTAGCAACTAAAGATTTTTGATTTTTTTGATTTTGCATTGTTTGTTCTCCTTTCTTGCGTTATATAATTATATGGTTTGAGTTGTTTTCTAACAAAGAGTTAAAAGACAATCAAAACCTACTATTATTTTAACATGAAAAAAGGAAAAATGGGAGACAATAATTAAAAAAATAAAGCTTTATTAGTTATAAAAAATTATTCTTGTGTTCCTAAATCAAAGTTATTATCTTTATTTTCTTTCAAACTTACCACAGCAGCCTCAGTTGTAATCATCAAAGCAGAGATAGAAGCAGCATTAAGAACAGCTTGACGAGTTACTTTAGTAGGGTCAATTATACCTTCTTTTAAGAGACAAACATACTTACCTTCTTTAGCATTAAACCCAAAATTTAAGGGTTGTAAAAGTTGTTGTTTTACCACATCTTTACCTGAAAATCCTGCATTATAAGCAATTTGATAAGTAGGTACTAAAAGACTTTGTACTACTACATCAATTCCTTGTTGTACTTCTTTATTATCAGATACCAAAGTATCTTTTAATTCTTGATAAACCTCAACTAAAGCTTTTCCACCACCAACTACAATTCCTTCAGTAATAGCAGCTTTAGTAGCATTAAGAGCATCTTCAATACGTAATTTTTTATCTTTTAATTCAGTATCAGTTGCAGCCCCAACTTTAATTAAGGCAACTCCTCCTGATAATTTAGCTAATCTTTCTTGCAAATTTTTAGTTTCATAATCAGAAGTAGCATTTTTAATTTGAGTTTTTAATACTTGAATACGTTTTTCTAATTCAGGACTTTTAGAATTACTTATCAAAGTAGTATTATCTTTTTTAATAATAGCTTTATTGATATTTCCTAAATCATCCATTTTTAAATCTGCTAATTTCATATTAAGTTCTTTAGAAACAAAATTAGCTTTTGTAAGTACTGCAATATCTTGTAACATTTCTTTTTGATTATCACCAAAACCAGGAGCATTAGTTACAACTACATTAAAAGTTCCTCTTAATTTATTAGCTACCAAAACCCCTAAAACTTCATTTTCCACAGCTTCAGCTACAATTAATAAAGGTCTAGATGCTTTTACTACTTCTTCCAAAATAGGTACAATTTCTTGCACAGTACTAATTTTATGATCAGTTACTAAAACTAACGCATTTTCTAACTGTACTGTCATACTTTCTCTATCAGAGACAAAATAAGGAGAAGCATATCCTTTATCGTACTGCAATCCTTCAACAACTTCTAATTCTGTTTCAAAACCTTTGGATTCATCAACATTAATAACTCCATCTTTTCCTACTTTTTGCATCGCTTGGGCAATGATTTTACCAATTTCTTGACTACCTGATGAAACAGCAGCCACATTTTGAATATCTTCTTGGGCGTCTACTTTTTTAGATTTAGCTAAAAGTTTTTTGGCAACTGTTAATGCAGCTAACTCAATTCCTTCTTTTACTAAAACAGGATTAGCTCCTGCATCAATTGCATCAAACCCACGATGAATCATACTTTGTGCCAAAACAGTTGCTGTAGTTGTTCCATCTCCTGCTTTATCGTTAGTTTTGGAAGCTACTTCATATACTAACTTTGCTCCCATATTTTGATAAGGATTTTTTAATTCAATTTCTTTAGCAATAGAAACACCATCATTTACAATAGCAGGTGAATCATAGGCTTTTTCTAAAATAACATTACGTCCTTTAGGTCCTAAAGTCACTTTAACAGTATTTGCAATTGCATCTACTCCTTGTAATAAAGCTTTTCTTGCTTCTTTGCCATAAAGTATTTTTTTACTCATTTTATTACTCCTTAAATATTTTGATTATTGATTATTATATCTTATTATA